>JAKAAS010000057.1 GCA_021802225.1 Bacillota bacterium | reverse complement strand
TGATGCATTATAAAATCCGCACGAAAACCAACGAGGAACTTCGCCAGAAATTCATTAACCGCTATGTGCCGCGTTTGCAGGCCTTGGGCATGAGCATTCCCGACCCCTTTGTCAAACAAGACCCGGCGACAGGCGTCTGGGGCTTCACGGAGCCGGACTGGGCCCTGCACACCGATATGGTGCGCAACAACTGCGGCCCTGAATCGCAGTCCCGGCTGAATCTGCGCAAGCAGGCCCATACAGGGCAGCAGTGGGTCAGGGAAGCCGTCAACGAAGCGTCCAGGTTGTTGGAGCGCGAAGGAGCCTAAAGGGAGGACGCCAATGCCAGACGCTGGAGAATACCGCGTGTACGAAGTGTTTTTCCAAAAGGACGCCACCGACTTTCACACGAATGTGGGAAGTCTGCGCGCAGCCAATCCGGAAATGGCTCTGCAGATGGCCCGCGAAACATTTTTCCGGCGCGACGATGCTTACGATATCTGGGTGGTGCCCCAGGACAGCATTTTTGCCAGTCCCCATGATGCGGCCCACCTGCCGGTCCGCGGCATGGACAAGAGATACCGGCTGCCTTCCGGATATGATAATGCGCCCCACTGGAAACGATTTAAAGCTCAGGCGATGACCATCGAGGAAGTGGCCGAGGATATGAAGACTCGCGGGAAGGGAGGACCCTCATGAACAGTGGGCAGAAATCGGAGGGATCCGGCTGGGTTGCGCTGATCAAACCGGTGGCCGATGACGAATGGATTGTTGCCCACCGCGGCTCCGAGTGGCTGGGTCTGGCTCCGGATCTGGAAGAAGATCTGGCCTACAGCTCGATTAATCAGGACGAAATGGGGCATGCCCATTTTTATTACGCGCTGCTTGAGGAGCTGGGGGACCCTGAACCGGAACGGACCGTGTACGGCCGCCCCCCGGAACAGTGGCGCAATGCCCGCATCCTAGAAGCCTCCAATGGCGACTGGGCACAGACAGTGGCGCTGCGCTATTTCTATGAGGTCTTCGATGACCTCCGACTGGAAGGCTTGAGCCATTCCCTCTGGCAGCCCCTGCAAGACGGTATCCGCACCATCCGGCGCGAAGAGTCCTATCATTTGCGGCATTTTTCCACATGGTTTGACATGCTGGCAGTGGGAACGCCTGAATCCCGCCGCCGCCTCGTGAACGGAATCGATGCCCTGTGGATGAATTTAGGGGACCTGTTTTCGTGGGGCCAGCCTGATACCTGGCTGGCGGCCATGGGCCTGGACAATCTTTCCGAGCCGGTCATCAAGGCCGCCTGGGAAAGGCGTGTCGGAGACAAGCTGGAGGCGGCGGGGATCTTGTGGCCCGGACCTGTGCCAGCGCCGCTGGCTGATGGGCGCCGGGGCCAGCATACCCAGGATTTACAGGCTCTGCTCAATGTGATGACAGAGGTTCAGCGCACAGATCTTACGGCTCAGTGGTAGGGACGAAAGGGGAATGGAGAGTGGCGATCACCGCAGACCGCGCCTTGCAGCTTCTGACCCGGGTCATGGATCCCGAAATTCCTGGACTCAGCATAGTGGATCTGGGAATGGTTGATTCCATAAAGGTTGATGAGAGCGGCGTGCACGTGGATTTGATTCCGACTTTCATGGGATGTCCCGCTCTGGATTTGATCCGCCAGCGGGTGCAAGACGCATTGGGGGACGCGCCCGCGGTAGTCCGGTTTGTTCACACTAAGCCATGGACGACCCAGATGGTATCGGCGCAAGGGCGGGCAGCATTGACCCAGTGGGGCATCGCCCCGCCGACGGACAGCCCGGCGGGTGTTCGCTGCCCCCTGTGCGGATCTCCGAACACCCGCCGCACCAGCGCATTTGGCTCCGGACTGTGCCGGGCATCCTTCTATTGCCATGACTGTGCGCAGCCGTTCGAGCAGATGAAAAGCATCTAGAGAGATCTAAGTGGCCCGGGGCACTTGGCAGATGACGGGGAAAAGGGGAAGGAGTGGCAAAAGACAATGATTTTAGATCCGGAGATAGAAACTCTCGCGCGCCAAGACCTGCAAGATCTCCAACTGGCGCGACTGCGCCAAACGTTGAACCACGCTTATACATCCGTGCCGTTCTACCGGCAGGCTCTGGACAATGCGGGTGTAAAACCTGGAGACATCCGGTCGATGGAGGATATCGTCCGCCTGCCATTTACGCGGAAAAGCGATTTACGCGACCACTATCCATTTGGCCTGCTGGCGGTGCCGATGGACCAAATCGTCCGGTTCCACGCTTCATCGGGAACGAGGGGAAAGCCTACGGTGGTCGCCTACACCAAGGGCGACATCGCGCTCTGGGCCCGCATTGTGGCCCGCGCCCTGATGTGCGCGGGAGCGAGGCCGGGCGACCGGTTCCACAACGCTTACGGCTACGGACTGTTTACCGGCGGATTGGGCTTGCATTATGGCATTGAGGAATTGGGCGCCGCCGTCATTCCTGTCTCCGGCGGCAATACTCCCCGCCAAGTCCGCCTCATCGAGGACTTTATGCCGAGGGGAATTGCCGGCACACCTTCTTATGTGCTGAATATTGCGGAAGAGATGCGTGCTTTAGGACTGGATCCCCAGGGGACGAGCCTGGAATACGCCATTTTGGGCGCAGAGCCCTGGAGCGAGGCTCTGCGCGCCGAAATCGAACAGGTCCTAGGGATCAAAGCCATGGATATCTATGGCCTGAGTGAGGTCATTGGCCCCGGCGTCGCGATTGAGTGCTGGGAGACGCAAAACGGACTGCATATTGCTGAAGACCACTTTCTCCCAGAAATTATCGACCCCGAGACGGGTCTCCCGGTCCCCTTCGGGGAAAGCGGTGAACTGGTTTTCACCTCTCTGACCAAAGAGGCCTTCCCCGTAATCCGTTACCGCACGGGAGACATTGCCTCCCTGAATCCCGAACCGTGCGCCTGCGGGCGCACACTGATGCGAATGTCGCGCATAAAAGGCCGGCTGGATGATATGCTGATTATCCGGGGGGTCAACGTGTTCCCCACGGAAATTGAGTACGTGCTGTTGCAAGTCGAAGAAATCTCACCCCATTATCAGGTGGTCGTCGACCACGCGGGGACACTTGACACCCTGGAGGTGCACTGCGAGGTCACGCCCGAGTTCCATCAGGCGTCCAGCAGCAATGCGGACCCCCGGTCCGCTCAGCTGCACCGGCAAATTGTTCATGCCCTGAAAAGCGAGCTCGGGATATCAGTAGGACTGAAAATCCACAAGCCCGGCACCATCCCGCGCAGTGAAGGCAAAGCTGTGCGAATCGTGGATAACCGCGTCTCTTCAACCGAGGCGCGCTGATGAGGATGCAAGGGGCGGCTGAGCCGCCCGCATGAATGTCAATGGAGGCGATGAATGTGGAACAATCTCTCAATGCAGTGGCGGCCGTGCAGAATTTTATTCACCAACCCCATCATCATTATATTCAGGGCCAGTGGCTGCCCTCGCAGTCGGGACTGACCATGGAAGATATTGACCCCTCAACCCGCACCGTCCTGACCCATGTTGCGCGGGGAAACGGGGACGACATCAACCGGGCGGTGGAAGCTGCCCGGCAGGCGTTTCGGGATAAAAGCTGGCGGCAGATGACCCCGCAGACGCGGGGCGTCCTCATGTGGAAGCTTGCCGACCTGATGGCGGAGCATCTTGAAGAGCTGGCCCAGATAGACAGTTTGGATATGGGGATGCCGCTCCGCCAGGCTCAGTACGGCACAGTGCCCATGGCCATTGACCATATGCGGTATATGGCCGGGTGGGCGACAAAGATTGAGGGGGAGACTATCCCGGTCTCTGCGGGTCCCTTCTTCAACTATACCGTCCGGCAGCCCGTGGGGGTGGTGGGAGCCATCATTCCGTGGAACTTCCCCTTGCTGATGGCTGTCTGGAAACTGGGCGCCGCACTGGCAACCGGGTGCACGGTGGTGTTGAAACCGGCTGAGCAGTCTCCCCTGAGCGTGCTGCGTCTGGCCAGCCTGGTCACCGAAGCAGGATTCCCCCCAGGCGTCATCAATATTGTGACCGGATACGGCCCGGAAGCAGGGGCCGCGTTGGTAGCGCACCCTGACGTCAACAAGATCGCTTTCACCGGATCGACCGAGGTGGGCAAGGCGATCATGCGCACGGCTGCGGACCGGATGGCCCGCGTCTCTCTCGAGCTGGGCGGCAAGTCTCCCAACATCATCTGTGCGGACGCCAACCTCAAGCGGGCCATTTCAGGGTCTATGCTGGGAATCTTCATGAACCAGGGCGAGGTCTGTTCTGCAGGATCGCGGATTTATGTAGCGCGGGAGATCTATGACGAGGCTCTAGAGCAAATGGCCGCTTATGCGCAAAATATGCGGGTGGGCATGGCTCTGGATCCTAAAACGCAGATGGGGCCCGTTGTGTCCGCAGAACAGTACGAGCGTGTCCTGGGCTATATTGCCAAGGGCCGGCAGGAGGGAGCCAAGGTCGTGGCAGGCGGCGGGGAGATGACCCGCGCTGGCGCAGGCTTTTTTATCGAACCCACCGTGTTCGCTCAGGTGACGGACAGCATGACCATCGCCCGCGAAGAAATCTTTGGCCCAGTAGCGGCAGTGATGCCTTTCGACAGCATTGACGAAGTCATTGAGCGGGCCAACGTGTCAGCGTACGGCCTGGCGGCTGGGGTGTGGACAGAAAATGTGCGCACAGCCCACTACCTTGCCCACAGTCTTGAAGCCGGAACGGTGTGGGTCAATGCGTACCATGTCTATGATGCGGCAGCTCCCTGGGGAGGATTCAAGCAATCAGGATTCGGGCGGGAAATGGGGCACCACGCGCTGGAACTGTACACGGAGACCAAGGATGTGTGGATCAGCCTGCAGTAATCTTTTCCTTCCCTAGTCAGGTTGGAGAGTCAGTCAGGGCCAAAGGAGTGGTTCATATGCGGGAAGTGGTGATTGTCGCTGCCAGGCGCACACCAGTTGGACGGCATCACGGGGCGCTGAAAACCGTGCGGCCAGATGACCTGGCCGCACTAGCGCTGAAAACGGTCATTGAGCAGACAGGCCTTGACCCGCGGGAAGTGGACGACGTATTGATGGGGGCCGCCAATCAAGCCGGAGAGGACAACCGCAATGTCGCGCGGATGGCGCTTCTCCTGGCAGGATTCCCCGTGGAAGTTCCGGGCGCTACACTCAACAGGTTATGTGGAAGCTCGCTGGAAGCCGTCAACCGCGGATATCAGGCGATCTATTCTGGTGAAGCTGACATTATCATCGCGGGCGGAGTCGAGTCGATGACCCGCGCCCCATTTGTTCTGCCTAAGTTCGAAACCGCTTTCCCCATGGGCAACCGGGAAATTTATGACACTACCATCGGGTGGCGGCTGACCAATCCCAAATTAGCTGCCCTATATTACCCTTACTCCATGGGGGAGACAGCGGAAAATCTAGCGGAACGTTTTGGCATTACCCGCGAAGAGCAGGATGCCTGGGCGCTGCGCTCTCACCAGAGGGCGGTATTAGCCCAAGAGGAAGGCCGATTTGCGCAAGAGCTCATTCCCGTCCCTATTGAGAACCCCAAAACCGGGGAAGTCACGTGGGTGAGCACAGACGAACATCCCCGGGCGGATACGTCTATGGAGAAGCTGGGGAGACTCAAGGCAGCCTTCCGCCAAGGAGGCACAGTGACTGCGGGAAATTCTTCGGGGATTAATGATGGGGCGGCTGCCATGGTGTTGATGGAGGCCGGCACCGCTGCCCGCCACCATTTAGAGCCTCTGGCATATATTCGCGGAGGCGGCGTCGCCGGTGTGGATCCCTCCATCATGGGCTACGGTCCCGTTCCGGCGACTGAGCGGGCGTTCAAGCGCCACGGTTGGAAATTGGAAGATGTGGACCTGGTTGAACTCAACGAAGCCTTTGCTGCTCAAGTTCTCTCCGTTCTGCATGATCTCCCGTTCAATCCCGACATCGTCAACCCCGACGGCGGGGCGATTGCCTTGGGACACCCTCTGGGAGCGTCAGGGGCGCGCATTCTGACCACCCTGGTGCATGGAATGCGCAGGCGCGGGGCACGGCGCGGACTGGCGACAATGTGCATCGGCGTAGGGCAGGGGATCGCCACCCTCGTCGAGCGTCCCTAAGAGTCTGAGGGAAAGGCGCTGTTCCGCAGCATCTTGATGATCATATCAGCATAATGGTCCGCGATATCGCGGACCATTAACTTTCCTTCTGGGTTGTACCAGCGGTGAAAGCCATTCAGTGCCGACAAGATGAATAGTCTGGTCAGCGCTGGGTCAGCCAATGAAAAGACGTGGCGGGCCTGACCTTCTTCCAGGATTTGCATCCAGTAACGCTCGTAAGATCTGCGCAGTTGCCTCACTTCGTGCCGCCCATCGTCAGAAAATGCCGTATCCTCATCCAGATAGACCGTGCTCCAGGCGCGGGAGGACGCAATCACGCCCAAATGAGCATGGACAGCCTGGCGCACCTTCTCCTCAGGAACCAGGTTTGCGCTGGCAATGGGCTTCATCGCATCGGCAAATTCACCGGCGGCCCGGCGCACAATTTCCAGCAGCAAGTCTTCCTTGGTGTCAATGTGCGCGTATAAGCTTCCAGAGAGGATACCGGCGCGTTCGGCGATGTCGCGCACCGTGGTGGCCTTGAAGCCCTTGGTACTGAAAAGTTCGGCTGCAGCCTGCACGATTTCCGTTTTCTTGCTCGGGCGTGCCATGACTCACTCCTTGTCTCTATGATACAGCCCGTGAATTCCGGCTCTTGCGCCAGTTGCCCAGCGCATCTTATGCTCATCTTACGACATTGCCGCCAGCCGTGCGAGCGGTCTGCATGCCCTCTAAAGAATTTGCCGGGTAACGGGAGTGCGAGCGCACCACCGCTTCATGGCGCTTAGGGGTGAGACTCTATTGCTGGGACAGCATCCACTTTTTTGAAAAAAGCTTCACAGGGTGATCCATTCAGGAGCGCCCAACGTATTTAATAGTGAAAGGTTTCATTTGAGAGGTGTGTGAAGCCATGAGCCCAGCCATGAATTCTCCCGTAAATTGCGGGGAAACCAGGAACGCGGCCGGTGAATGACGACGAGCAAGCAAAAATGGCGGGACGTCCACCATTCCTAGAGACGTCCCCGGATCCGGAAATTTCGGCAATTCCTCAACCGGGGCAGAGCCTCGCCGACGACCTGACCCAGCTGATGGCTTCTCACAGCCGTGAGGCATTTTCTCGCGCCTACCAGTACTATAGCGCATCCATCTACGGTCTGGCGCTTAGACGGGTCAAGGATGCGGTGACCGCTGAAGATATTGTCCAAGATGTGTTTGTAAAGCTGTGGAAATCCCGCAAGGAGATCAGCGCAACCCGGGGTTCTTTGGAATCATGGCTCTATGTCACCGCACGCAATGCCATTTATGATGAGCTCCGCAAGCGCCAGCGTTCCGGTCCGGCGAAAGAATTCGATGTTACGGTGCCGTCTCCGGATGTTTCGGCGCTGGACCATATCGTGACCCGGGAGCAGGTCCTGCGATTGTTGCAGCACCTCCCCTGGGAACAGCAGCGGGTGGTGGATCTCATCGTCATACAGGGCTACACAGGTCAAGAAGCCGCTAAATTGCTGGCCATTCCAGCGGGCACCGTCAAGAGCCGGTTCCGCCTAGCCATGGCCAAGCTGAAGCAGCGCTTTGGGCGAGAGGACAGGGATTGATGGAAACACATGACGAGGACCAGCTCTGGGATTTTCTGACCGGTGACCTTCCGCAAGAGCGCTACGCATCCTTTTACCAGCACCTGGCATCTTGTCCTGACTGTCTTGGCACATTGCAGGCACTGCAGGACACGGAAGATTTTCTGTGCTTCAGCACCCTGCAGACCTCGCCGCCTCCGAGAGTGTGGGAGAGAATTCTCGGTCAGCAGCGGCAGTGGTCCAAGAGGTGGAAGTATCTGCTGGCCTCTGTCGCAGCCGTCGCCGTATTCACGCTGGGTCTCGGAGCCGGCCGCGCGCTATTTGGGGCACAGGCGCTGTCCAGCACATATTCCGCCAGTTCCCTGCAAGCCAGCAGCCCCTGGCAGCAAACCTGGGGGGAAGTGGTCGTCGTTCCGCAGGCCCACCGGATCATGGTGCTCGCCGTCGGGTTGCGCACTCTCCCCCGTGCCGAACAGTATACCCTATGGCTGAAGCGTCCCCGCGCGCGTGCCCTTCTGCTCGGGCATCTGACAGCGGCGGGCCACGGCTACGGCGTCATTTGGCATAGCCTCCCAGCGCTCGGAGGTCCGTCCAGTGTCGTGGTATCCA
>JAKAAS010000056.1 GCA_021802225.1 Bacillota bacterium | reverse complement strand
TGATCTTTGAGAAGCGGGTTGTTGTAGCGGAAAATTACAGGACAACGCGCTCGTCTGGGACGGTTCCGCAGTGGTGAACAATCCCGGTATAAGCCATAATTAGTGACGCTCCAAAGTCCGCTTCAAATTCTTCGAGGGGCGAGGCTTGATGGCAAGTCATAACTCGATCTCTGTGCAAACAGAGGTGGGCCACATGATGGGCCCAGTGCCAACGAGCGATGAACGACATGCTGTAAGTAGGGACATTCTGAAGAATAAAAGGCAAGAACGGTTGCATTTGCCGAACAAGTGCGCGCATAAAACATTCGGAAGTGTGTAATTCCAACGTATATGTCATAAAACCCATCCTTTCCCCTAGGGGATACTTATAGGGTTGCCGGGCAACCCTGCGGGAATAGTATAGCGGAAACGATTGCACAAAAGAAACAATTAGGAGGGAATTTATGCTTTTAAAAAACAGAAAATAAGAAAGGAATATTGTATAGAGAACAGGGATCACGTAGGATGGCGCATAAGGGGGTGACATCGTGGCCGACTTGCGCGAAGCAGTCCAGCGTGTAGCCGCATTGATCGATGCGGCAATCACTGCACGGAAAGACGTCAGCATGAATCAGATTGCGCTCTATGCCGATGTCAGCAATGGGTACTTATCGCGGATCCGCCGGGGCATGTTGTCGCATCCGCCGTCGCCGGAGATATTAAAGCGGTTAGCGCCGCACCTGCGCGTATCCTACGACGACTTATTGCGAGCGGCAGGGTATATTACAAGTCCCCGGGACATTCCAGAAGAAATGAGCGTGTTTTTGCGGGCCCACCGCGAGCTAGGCGATGACGATTTTCGGGAGCTCGTGAATTATGCCCTGTATCAATTGCACAAAAGGCAACAAACGCGCGAGAGTGAGGGTAAAGCGTGACGCCAAAGACCTATGCGGAAGAATGCTTGCACCGGATTGAATGGAGGTGTCCAACCGTTCCCAGTCCGAATACGTTGGCTGACACGCTTGGTATCGTCGTCACAGGGTCGCCACGGGATACGAGGCCCGATGCGTGGGATGGACTCTCCATAGTCACGGGTGATGGATGGATCATCCTCGTCAATCGATCGCAAGCGTGGGTACGGCGGCAGTGGACGCTCACGCATGAGATGGGACATATCTTGCAACACGGGGTCGAACAACGCGGCCTATGGCATCAGGATCCCACGGAGCGGAACGAGTCCATGGAACGTGAAGCGGATAGTTTTGCGCGCGAATTTCTGATGCCGGCCGAACTGATGTGGAGTTTGTATTCGCAATTGGGTACCGACACAGCCGCGCTGGCACGACACCTGCGCTTGAGTCGACCGGCCGTGGCCTGGCGGATGCAGGAATTAGGCATCGGGCACCGACAAAACGCGGTATACTGTAGGGAAAGGAGGAGTCATGATGGCACAGTCGTCGACCCCCGTCAGAATTGACGTGGCTGAACGTGCGAAACGGCAAGTCGCCGTGGATTTTGCGCGGCATAGCATTGGCCTTGAAGGATTGAGTTTGAACGCCGATGCAGAAGCACTGTTCACGCGGTATATCCATGGTGAACTGAATTGTCAGCAATTCAAAGCGGCGGCCTTGAAGGTGGCCACGGGGCATGGAACCTCCCATTAACGAAGCGTTTCTTGTGGCCATCCGGATTACCGAGTTGGAACAAGACCCTGTGCGAGGAGCGTTCGATGTGGCGCATTTGTGTGAGGTCCACCGCCGTATCTTTCAGGATCTACCACAGTACTATCCTGGCCAGTTCCGACCCCATGCTTCCACCCATGTGAAAGCCCGCGTTCTCGAATCCCTCGGAGTCCGGTATTACGTGCCCTATGCTCCACGCGACCTGGCGGATGCCGGCATAACGCGCACTCTCTCCATTAGGAACCCGTGCGATGCACAAGGAATGTCCTTGGCGCAGTTTGCGGCATACCTGGCGCAACTCTATGGTGACCTCGATTATTAGCACCCATTTGTCGAAGGCAATAGCCGCACACTAAGAACCTTCACGCGCCAATGGGCCCGTCAGGCCGGCTTTGTGCTGGATTGGGGCCTGAGTAAGCACACCGAAGCCGCCCGGGATCGGTTGTATATCGCTCGGAACAAGAAAGTGCTGGCGCGGGCGTTCCCTAGTCTTACGGAAGCCCGGGCGATGATGACCGAAGATCTCGTGGAGTACGAAGCCTATGTGATACTCCACCGGTTTCGCTCATACGCGGCGTTGGAGACCCTAATTCGAGAATGGATGACGAGGGCTCCCGACCGTGGCGTGAGACAGACGCGGGCATCGGAGCTAGAGCGTGACTAAAATGACCGCTGAGAACGGTAGCCTCGTCGGATCTTGCGGTCAATGATGTGCTGGACCAAGGCGGCTGCGCTCTCACGGTCGGGGACGGGGTAAAGGCGTTGGCGATATTGTGCGGACCCCAACCGTCCCCATGCCGTCCAGACGACCCAGTCGTTAAACAGGTCGGGTTGCACCCACACCCGATACCACCGATAGCAGTTCTTTGCGGGCACAACCCGTGTCCCTGCCCACCCACGCGGGTCATGCGCGTCCGTGGTAGCCATAGAGCTTGTCCAGGACGGCGACCGTCGCATCATACCCATATGTCTCCCGATAGATAGCCATCAACTGATGTAGCGCATGCTCCAGCAAGAACTCGTGATCCTGAGTCCCCTTCGGATCGACCGTGATGCGGGCAAAGTCTGTGTCAATGTGTATGGGATCGTTCATCCGTGGCCTCCTTTTGTGTCAGGGAGTCTTGTCACCCTGTTCAACGTTGAACAGGCGCCGAGAACGCGATTCGGAGTGCTTTAACTCCCCGACCCGTCGCGTCTCCGAATCCTGCCAACTACCAGATCACGCTACCTTGCAGCAGCGCATCGCGAGCCAAAACCCGCATCGACATCGTGTAACCAGTAGGAAGTGTCTCGGCGCCTTGCTCCCTGGCAAGGTGTTCAACGTTGAACACTGAACGATCTCGTTCGGCCTGCCGAAACCACGCACTTCTTCATGGATCTTCATGGAGCGGCGTCATTGTGAGATATCTTCTTTCCCTGTTGAGTCTATTATGCCACTCGCATGCGCCTCCGTACGCTCATCCGGCAGGTCGCGGATTTTTCATCGTCAAAAAAGCGCGCCACTCGCGTGTACCCATATGCATGGTAGAATCTTTTCTTTCCAGTTCGCATAGGTATTTGATCCGTCGAAGCTCGGTCATGGCGTGAGAAGTTTTGGTGGCTCCAGACTGTTCAACGTTGAACAGTCCACTGTAGCGTGCTGTTCCGACAGCGCATCCGGCTCGGCCACCAATAATTGCCGATGCGGCTGGAACCCATTCGCCCGTTTGTTCGGTGTTCAACGTTGAACACCTGACTAAAGGGAGAGGATTTGCTTAAAACACGCCGACCACGTGCAATGAACACTGCCTATGTCAAAAGGCTCAATTGGGGAGACAAAGCAGCCAAGTGTTCAACGTTGAACACTTGGCTGTGGATCCGTATTTGTTGACCCTTCTGTCGCCGAAACATGATCCGATCGACGCCGTGCCGTTTCGGCCAGTGACTCCCCTTGGGCGATCAGCGTTTGAGCGACGCTCAGGAGTTCGTCCGGTGAGAGTTTGGCTTGATAGCGCTCCGCTAACTGTGCAAAATGCTGAGCCGACGTCCACACTCGATCAAACAAGGGCGACTGGCGAGAGGCGGAGCGACTGGAGATTCCCGGCAAAGCCCCCTGACCTTGAGTCATCGCTAAGGCTTCCAAAAAGCGCTCCCATGTGGGATGTTCTTTAGAAATCCACGTGAGATAGGCATCAATCGCCCCGGGAATATGCTCGACGCCCTCTCGATCCACGAGCACCGTGAAACGATTGAGCCAACGGAGAGGAAGTTGATCCGATTCCATGGCCAGCCTTAGCTGCGGATTACGGTAAATGCGGACCAAGGCGGACAACCGTCCTAAACTCTCGTGCAGCTGCGTTGCGGTTTCTCGGAGAGACCATCCGTGGCGTTCCATGAGCATGACGGCACGTCGGGCTTCATCAAAAGGGCTGACGGCCGCACGGTGGCGATTTTCTACATAATTGGCCACTGTTTGTGTCTGTTCGTCCCATGTCTGAATCACAGCAGGAATGGTGGCCCATTGGAGATAGTAGGCGGCCTGTAAGCGCCGGTGACCGGACACCACAGCATAGTGATCATCCTGCGCGATCACGGTAATCGGGTGAATGAGTCCCAATTGCTTCATGCTTTGCGCTAAGGCATTGAGTTCCTCGTCTTCGAGAATTTCCGATCGGACATTAAATCCCTCCCGCACGGTAATGCGGTCCAAAGGAATGATTTGAATCATCGCCCCGGGTGTTCTATTTTTATCCATCTCGCCGACCGTCTCTGTGGTAGAACTCTCCGGTATAGCTAGTGGAGTGGGGATATCGCTATCCGGCCCCGCATATTTGACATTTTGGCGCATGCGTTCTTGCATCTGCGCTAATTGGTTCCGAGCATCAGGTCGTTTGGCTTGTCCCATCGGTCCAACACCTCCTCTAAGAGCGCGACAAATGTATAGGCAACACGATTTTGCGGGTCGTCATCCAGAATCGTGTGTCCGCGTCCTTGGGCGTTCACGAGACTGGCTGCTACCGGGATTTCTGTCCGAAAGATCATCGCGTCGGACGTAATAGACGTCAATAAAGCGCGGACATCGCGACCAAACATCGTGCGGACGTCCACCATATTCGCGACGACCCCCAGCACGCGGAGAGACGGGTTGAGCGCATGGTGTCGAATGTAGTCAATCCGGTTAAATAATTGCCGAAAGCCGATGAGAGGGAAAGGGCCCGGGGTAATCGGAATCAGAATGCGATGCGCCGCCAACAGGGCGACTCGCGCCCAGAAAGAGGCTAAGGCCGGGGGACAGTCAATAATCATCCAATCGTAATCCGTGGCGTAGGTCGTGCGCAATGGCGCGGCAAGACTTAAGGGATCGACGCGCGTCTCAATCGCCTCCCATTCGTCATCGGCCATGGTGATAAACGCCGGCAAAATGGCGAGGGTGGGCATGGTTGGATGGCGATGAAGCGTCGGCGCCCTTCCATAACGCGGTAACCATGCACTGAGCGTGTGTGAAGGATCCGGGGTTACGTCGAAGGCTGCCGTGCTATTGGCTTGATAGTCAGCATCGACCAGCAGTGTCCGAGCTCCCGTCAAGGCCATGGCCATGGCCAGATTCGTCGCGATAGTCGATTTGCCCACGCCGCCTTTCTGGTTGGCCACCGCGAGAATCTTCATGGGCTACCATCCTCGATCCTTTCTCGTTCTGCGTCGGGTAAAGCGCGTTCAATCAAATACCGAATCATGTAACTTTCGGTGGGGCGGCCGGGCCAACGCTGCGCCAACCGTTGAATGCGTGCCCGCAAGTCATGCGGCAGCCGTACGGCAATGCGCGACTGCGCTCCTGGTGTCATCAAGCCTTCCCTCCTAGAGTGCGGCGTCGTCAATTTCCACAAAGGCAACCGGATCCGGGAGAACCGGAGGCCATGTCTCGCCATGTTTCTTCATGCTCGCAAGGTAGCCGATGACCGCATCGCGCGCCATCGCCAGCGCTTCGCTCCGGGTGTCCCCTTCGGTCACGCATCCCGGAAGCGCCGGGACACGCGCAATAAAGCCGCCTTCGTCGGCCGGTTCCAAAATCACGGCAATTTTTTGCATCGTCCTCCGCCTTTCTTTGTCAAAGCCGTCGAAAAACCTCTTCCGAGACCTGTGCTTGTTTGATGATGGCTAAAAGCGTCCCCTGACGCAAATCGCGTGAGCCATGAAATGGGACGACGGTCCGCTGATGCTGGGGACCAATCAGGATATAATGACTGCCAGACACGTGGTCAATGACAAACCCTAATTTTTTGAGCTTGCGTAAAACCTCCCGTGCTGTCACCGCATTACCTCCTTGCTTTTTCCTACTATAATCAATAAGGCGTAATTTGTCAAACAAAAGACGGTCTTTGGAAGTTAAAGGGCGTCATGATATGCACATGATCGTTACGCGGAGACGTTCCTAACCGTTTTAGTGCGCCACAGTTCACGGCATGTGGCTTGCCATAATGGACCGCGCGACGCGAGCGCTTGGTGTGCAAAAGCGCCCCCTAAGCGCTCGTATAACGTCTGTTCGACTTGCGATAAAAACTCGTGGGCAGCGGCCGTCTCTAAGGCCAGCCATGTGGTAATCGTGGTCCATTCCGTGTCCTCTGTTGGCGGTGCCGTGTCGACGGACGACGACCAGGTCTCCTCATCGTCCCTTACGATGCGGTAGCGCATAGAGGGAGACGCTTTTGGCGTCATCCATGTGGGCGGCGTTTGCCAATTTTGTTTGACCGCCGTATAGATCCATGCCGCGGGATGCTTCGGTCGGGCCGGATGGTGAGGAGGGCAGGCCCTATACCAGGCCATGACGCGCTCAATCGTTTCTCGCGTGCCTATCCGCAGTAAGTTTTGCATCCATGGGGAGTCCTCTGGGGCTGTGGTGCTGTTTTCTCCCTGTGGAGCTGTCTCCCTGGTCGGTGCCGATTGTCGTGATGGATCGGCGGAGGCTTTAGGTTTCAGAGAGGCTTCGGGATGAACCACAACAGAGGCAGGTTGTTCTTCGGCGACGGTTTTTACCTGGGGATCGCTGGTCTGGTGAGAATCCCTGTTGTTGATCTTTTTCTTTATAAAATTCTTTACCGTAGCCAGAGGGGTCGATCCCGCTAGCGTTGTCAGGTCCTCGCTTAGCGGCATGGGAGTGACCTGCCCCCCCGGGTCAGTGTGTGCCTCCTCCCGGGTCATGGTGGGGGATAAGACATCGTGCTTGTGAGCCCACGTTGCCAAAATATCTCCGAGGGAGGAAACGTCGTGAGACGGTACGGCGGGCGGCGGATTGGCCGTAGAACCCGTGGCCAGCGTGTTGAGCGCGGCAGGCTGTTTCTCTGGGGTCGAAGCCGTCTCTAATGATAGGGTAGGGAGATTCGGAACGTCGTCCGTATCACCTTGATGAGTGCTCGGAGCCTTGTCTTTTACGTCGTTGTGTCGAGGAACCATCAAGGGCTGCGTGTGCGTTTCTCGGCCATCGTCTGGGGCGAGGGGCTGCGCGAGCGCGGCAATGTCCGTGTCCTCGGGAGTGGCAGACGATGCCGTCCTGTAGGGGGTCTCTGAGGGCGGCGTGATGGCGGTAAGGATGTGGGGCAAGACCTTATAGCGGTTGCTGCCCTGTCCGCCATCTTTTCGGAACTTGGAGGTCACTTGGAGCAGGCCGAGGCTAACCAGAAACCGGATGGCCCGCTTGACTGTGGCGACCGAAATGCCGAGCCACGCGGCAATGGTGCTGTGCAGGAGATAGACCTGCGCGTGCTTGCGCTGGTGGGCAAACAGGACACGGCACACCCGTTTGGTGTTCGGGGGCCAGTCGGTTTGTTCCACCCAGCGGAGAAATAAGCGATCGGTATACGTATAAGTTGATGGATGTTGAGAGAATGTCATGGTCTATTGAGGTTTTTGATAGCACGAGCGGTCATTTGCAGGAAAACCGCTTGACGCTTTTGGCGTCGGGCCGTTATCATAAAGACATAAACATGCCCGAGACGTGTCTCGCAATTTTTTTGCGACATAACGTCTTCATACTATCAAAAAACGCTCAGTCACTCCTTTCTATTTGGAGAGATTGGCCCGGACGATAACGCCGGTCTACTATCAAAAAGTAACGCCGGGGCACTATCAAAAACTCGGTTTACGCCTTTCTGTATTGGTGAGAGTAGTCCGGGCAATAATCGCCGGGATGATTCAAAAAATGCTCAGTCACTCCTTTCGCGGTGATTTACTCTATTGAGAACTTATTTGCGCATCTGGGGAGATGGGGGCAAATAGGTTCGAAACCTTTCCATTACCTTTACTGGCACGGCTAATGTCTTAGCCGTGTTTTTTTGTTTGGAGACGGTGGGCCTAAAAAATCCCTCGCCAGACCGTTGTCTGCGAGGGTTAGCCTTGTCTTATCACCTACACATGGTACAATAGTAAGTGACAGCTAAACCGTTTGCTGATAACGGTTGGCGCGTCAGCGCGGGAGGACGAGCGGTTGCGAAGCCGCTCGTTTTTCCGTTTGCGCTGACATCCGGGTCGTGTCGACAAGCGTCGTGCCATGGAGGCCTGTCCCCAAACTCTGGAATCATAGTAACCCATTGGGAAAGGGATTGGCAAGGATTCGCAGAATATTTGTCGGCCGACGGTAGCGGACGGCCCGGTGTGCGCTCTGTGTCGAAGTTATTGACATTTGCATCAGTGCTGGGCATTCGGTATATTATAAGCAAGAACCTCCCCTGCTGATGACAGGGGAGGTGGAGTGAGGGTCTACCGACGCTTGCGTCGTGTAGTGCGCCACCAGATATACAGTGCCAGTCCGGGGAAAGAGATCGACACCGTTATGGTCAGGTGCATAGCCCTTCACCT
>JAKAAS010000055.1 GCA_021802225.1 Bacillota bacterium | reverse complement strand
TGAGTCAAAATTTCTCCAACGTGCGTATCTATTTCGGCGATTGCACCATGCTAACTTCCTACTTGGCGGTTCTTATCGCTACCTCACAGCATCTGCAACAATGTCCAAGCCTACTGATCACCTGTTTAAATTATTTGGAGTTCCATTTGAAGTTATTTCTGAGGATTCCTCTCCCAAATACAATACGGAAATCGAAATGACCGTCCCGCCAACTGGCGATTTCCTCACGCACGTTGGAGAAATTTTGACTCACCTCTCTAATGGCCCCGACCGATTCATAGCGTTCGTGGATAGCCGTAAACAAACAGAGCAAATTGCCACAATTATGGCTCGATTAGGTCGTGGGCCTGATGAAGAACTAGGACGACTAGAAACCCTGAGGGTTCTGCCCTATCGGGCTGGATATGAAGAACAGGACCGCATCCTTATCCAGGAACGACTTACAAAGGGAGATTTGACAGGAATCGTCAGTACAAGCGCGCTAGAACTCGGATTAGATATTCAAGGGTTGACAGCCGCAGTCCTTGTCGGTGTGCCAAACTCGGCAACAAACTTTCAGCAGCGAATTGGTCGGATCGGGCGATCTAGTCGAGGCCGGATCATCGTAATTAAAGCGGGAAGCGTCCTAGATGAGGTGATATTTCGTCATCCCAATTCTTTGTTTTCTCGCCCACTCACTGAAGGAGCACTTTACCTCGAAAATCGACGAATTCAATATATTCATGCGCTCTGTCTAGGCCGTCAGGGTGGAGAACATGACATGGTAGCTGGGGTGGTTGGAGAGGATGAGATCACCCTAGAAAGCTCAATAAGTTGGCCCGCAGGATTCTCAGAAGTGGTACACGATGAACGCACGGGAGCCATACCGGTCGAATTCCAAACAATGAAGGAGCAAGCAGGGGATCAACCTAACCGGACGTATGCTCTCCGTGATGTAGATCTGCAATTTAATGTAGTCTTAAACCAAGGAATGACCCCTCAACGCTTAGGTTCATTATCCTATGGGCAAGTATTGCGTGAAGCTTATCCTGGAGCCGTCTATTACTACGCCACGTCCCCATTTCGGATAGTTCGGATCGACACCGTAAAACGCCAAATCTCAGCGCGTCCAGAGAAACATTATACAACGTCCCCGACTGCTCTCCCTACCCAGATCTACCCCAATCTATCCGACGGAAACGTGTATCACAGCGCCCGCCATCACGACCTCCTTATTGTGGAGTGCAACCTTCAAATTCACGACTCTGTCGTCGGATTCACTGAACGCCGTGGACCTACTGAAAGTCATTTCTCTTATCCTCTGGCCGCCGGCGGCAGCATCATGTTCAGATCACCTCGATTTTATCGATATTACTTCTCTTCAGGAGTGATTCTTACCCATCCGTCTTTTGTTCATCTTGATGCCCCTAAACTCGAAATCTTAGCATCTCTACTATATGAAGGATTCCTCATCACCATACCCTTTGAACGCCAGGACATCGGTTATGGCTCTGGGCGACACCGTAGGGAGGCCAATGGCGTCACGGTCAGTGACCGATTCGTCGCCCTATTTGATCAAATTTACGGAAGCCTCCGTCTGACCAGTCGTGTTATGGAGGAATCTATCTTGGAGGAATCTGTCGAGAATAGCTTATCCATTCTTGATGCCGACGTAGAAAAAATTTACCCATCAGAACTTAGGGACATCTTGGAAATCCTCCGTGATGAGTGTCAAACTCCTCGCCAACGGTATTCTCCTCAATCAAGAGGTGAAACCTTAGTTTCGCCGGATCAAGAGATGAAACGGGTAATTGCTCCTGGCAGTACAGGCCTCGCCGTTCACAAAGCCAATCAAGAAGTTACCATCGAAAGAATATTTCTTCACCCGCTCAAAGGCTTAGCCTATATCGTAAAGTACCCCAATGATCCCCCCAATAATTTAAACCCGGCAGAAATCATCTGGTCAGTCGAGGAAATCTCTCCAATCGAGGGTGTGACAGAGTTTGCCTACTATGACATGAACACGGGAGCTGTATCTGAGTGATGAAAATTATGAATGGCAGAGAAAAATGGGACCATGAACAGCTCCCTATCAAACAGAGCGGAGGCAAGAGAACTTGATTGACGTGAGAGCAATGGCATCAGCAAATTGTAGCCAGCATACCTATTCGCCATGGTTGCCCACCACGATCGTTTTTTCCGGCAGAGCGTTCAGCATCTCATCACATGGAAGCGTTGTGCGGAACGGCCGTTGACGTCGAGTAATGCCATGTTGACGACCATCTCAACTACTCTGGCCAACTGCCCATCAACATGCGTCCCAGGGCCGGACCCAAGGTTGCAGTCGTGGAAAAATAGGAAGCGCTGATAAGTCGACATTCTTAAATATGGCGTAACTACTTAATGGGTACCCCAAGCCACACCAATTAAGGGGCGGATGGCCCCCCAGTTGGCGTGGTGTGAATGAGCAATCTATGGGACACCACGTTATGGAGACGCTTGGGGAATAAAAGCCTCCCCCTGGAAAGCCTTCTGGATATATTCAAAGACTGGCAACCCTTGCTTTTTGAGGGTCGAAATGTAGCTGCGGATGCGGCAGAAGATTTCGGCGCCCTGCACACTGCGGAAGGTACCGGAAATCTTCTGCCGGACTTTGGCCATTCTCACATCATTTTCGGCTTGATTGTTCGTAAAGGGCACGCGGAAATCTCGCATAAACAGGAGCACGGCGTCCCGATGGATATTCAGCCGTTCTAAGAGGTTCCGGGTTTTGGTTTGCTTCAAGCGGCCCCGTGCCGGGGCCCCTGCAGTGGCGACGCGCCGCGGATTTTCGGCTAACCCCTGGCGGATAATGGCGTCATAGGTGGCGTCGTAGTCCGCTAAGACTGCGAGGCTTAAGGCGGTGTGCCCTGCCGCGACGGTGGCGGCGACCGCTTCGCTTTCCGCCATGCCGAGCTCTCCGACTCCGCCGAGGTCTCCGGGGCACCCGCCTAAACCGCACCCCTACTTGTTGCCTTCCCAGTATTTGGACCCGGTCGGCCCTCGGACTATACCCTAACGAAGCTCAATCGCTTCACCCCAAGGGGTTACGGCCTGGACGTCGCTCTGTTTACGCTTGGCACCCGTCCTCACGAACGTGTACCCAAAACTCGATTCTCCGTGGAGGGCTTGTCCTTGCGGAGACCGGAATTACACCGGCTCGAAATGGTCAGCTTTCCTTGGCGCACCCAAACAAGGGTTATAATGTAGAGCGTAATGAAAGCCATGAATCGGGACTGCTATGACTTGCATTGCTGAACATTTTCGGGATGTAATGGTCATGAAGTTATTGTTGAAAAGTCATGCTTAGGGGAGGGCTTATGGCGAGTCGGAAGAGATCGAACCGCCGAAGCGAAACCAAACGGCGACGTAATACGAAACCAAATCCAACTGCCGGACCCGGCAAGGGAACGGCGCGACGGGCCAAAATAACCTTGGAACGTCCTGAAACAAATGCCCGAGAGTCTCTGACAGCCGTTCCAGAATTTGGGCCGGGAACTCCTGAATCCTTGGTTATACGGACACCAATCGGCCAACCAGGGACATACCTCATCACATATGTGCTTTCTATACCCGGGCAGGATGTATATCGGTCAACACTAGACATAACCAAAATAATGGAGTCAGGGAATTCTTTATTGGGGGTCCCCCCAGGTTGGCAAGGTTACAATTTCTACTTAACTACTGACTTTGGGGTGATTCCAATTGGCTTTCGGGCAAATAAGAACAGCTTCCTCTCACAAGCCCAAATTCGAGTTAGCGGCCAAAGCCTTTTGGACGCAGAGCGACTTGGCCATGACCTTGTTTATCCACTACTGAGCCTTCTTAGTTTTCATCATGATGCCTCGCTTGACGTTGCAGGCTATGAGGTATGCGAAGAGGCCACTGAGGTCCGGAAATATGTATTTGGACTTGCGGGAAAAGTCAAATCCATGGATCTTACGACGATACCCCGCACATCTAAACCAGAGTTTCGCATCGTATTCTCTGCGTACAGGGATGGTCTTAACGCCACGAATCCTTTCTATCAGGTCTTGTCCTTCTATCGTGTGATTGAGGGAGTGCGAGGTCTACGTCGGAAACGAAAAGAACGTGCTGAGGGCGTAAAGGAACAATGGAGAGCGCCGATAGAGCGCATGCCCAGTAATGTTGACGACTTACCGCCAAATTCTCCTTGGGTTTTGGATTTATTTAAGCCATATCTCGGTAAAAAGTTCACGAGTGTGCTTGATGAATTTCGTGGGCTTTTCAGAAATGCGCTTGCCCATTTGAACCCCGAACAGGACGTACTACTAACAGATCGGTTCGATGATATCAGCAGCTGTGAAAAGGTGGTTCCCGTGTTAAAGTACATCGCTCGGCAGATGCTGTTGGAGGAACTTCGATACGACCCCGACTACAGTATGGAGTCACCAACTTCCAATTAGCGCTCGTCAGAGTAAGATGAAGGAGGGGCGAGGACATGAAAGCGATGGGAATTAGGGTTACGCGGGGAGAAATCTTCTATTGTGTGGTCGAGTCCACCCCCAGGAGGGTAGTCCCAGTTGATGTCCGCGTCGACCGGTTGGTCGTGCCTCAGGCCCTCGACATTCCTGCTCAATTGGCGTATATCAGGACCTCCCTGCTTTCCATCTTGACGCAACACGAGGTCGTACATGCCGGAATCCGTGTTGTCGAGAACAATAGCCAGACTTTAGACAGATATCGACTCAACATCGAGGGCGTCGTCCAGGAGCTTTTGGCAGATTCAACCGTCGAAAAGTACTTTGCAGGTCCAAAAGGTACGATGGCTCGGTTTCTATCTGTACCGGTAAAGGATGTGACACGTGTAATAGAAGGGGCCGACTTTGCAATGGTAGCGAACTGGCAACAGTTCAGACGCCGGGAAGAGCGCGAAAGTATTGTCGCGGCGGTCGCCGCAATGAACATCCAATAGGGGTTGTTGACAATTCATTACGAGACTAAGATTGAATTCGAGAAGATAAGCGAAATTGGGTCTGGTGAAGGTAGTTCAGCGACATTTCGTGCCAAGGATGTTCAGCTCGATGTTGATATCGCTATAAAACCTGTGAGCAAGCAGGACCTTAACCCTGCCGATCACTTTAGAGAGGCGAGGCTACTATCAAAGGTTCCGCACCCTAACATCGTCCCAGTGAGCTTCGCATCACAGGATGAAGAATACGTCTACTTGGCGATGCCATATTTTCCACGAGGTTCACTCTATACCATTGCCCAGCACAGGTTCTTGACTGCTCGGGAAATAGTTAAATATTCGTTGGGATTTTTGAGCGGAGTTCATTACATACACACCAAGGGCCTTCTCCATTACGATATAAAGCCATCCAACATCCTCATTAACAATTCCGACGTCGCAGTGTTGGCGGATTTTGGAATCGCAAAGCTAACAGGAGCCACCCCACCTGGGAATGAGCCAGTGACTTATTGGACTTTCACAGCGCCCGAAGTCCTCCGAGGACAAGCCACGGACGTACGGTCTGAGATATACCAGTGCGGGCTAACCATGTACTGCCTGAGCAATGGACCGACGAACTTTGAGCAACAGTGGAGTTCCTTTCCCAACGGGGATAATGCTATTGGAACAGGTGATTTTCCCAACCGTAGGGACTTTCTGCCACACATTCCTGACATCCTTAAAAAGATAGTCAACCGGGCTCTGAAACTGTCTCCATCTGACCGATTTTCGAGTGTTTTGGAAATGATGAACGCCGTCGCGAAGGTGGATCAGAATTTGGATTGGCAATACCGTAATACCGACGACGAACATCGGTGGGTCCTTCGTTCCGGTAGTACAGTGAAGACTCTTGTCGTGTCTCAGAAAGCAGAAGGAACAGGTTGGGAGACCAAAGGCTTTTTCGAAGGTCAACACCAAAGCAGAATTCGCGCATGGGAATTCGAAGACCTGAGTGAAACCGAGGCATTCCAAAAGGCTCACCAAATCCTAATGTCAACAGACTGACGGAGCGTCAATCTCGCCACGGGTGATTTCCGGTGGCGATTGAACTTTTGTTGCAACGCGCAATATTTCGGATTATCAATAGCCGGGTAACGGGGGCGTTAGTACCATGGTGGGGCTGAACGGCACCGTTCAGCCCTCTTCCTTACGACGAAAAAGCTGTTCGATACTTTCTCCGAGATTTTTCAGCAGATGCCATCGGTCGGCGATTTGTTCGGCCTGCGGCGCGCCCTCCCGGCCGGCGTTGGCATAGCCGACCGCCCGATCCCGGCTCACAAACTCGATCGACGGGTGGTCGCGGGGTGGAAAGTGTCCCCAATGGCTCGCGAACTCGGCTGTGATCGCAAAACGGTACAGAATGATCTAGTGCGCCACCGCCAGAAGCGCATCCGGCGCGGCCGTCTCATCCCCGTCTCCTCGACGACTTTGAGCCGTTACTGCAACGTCTCTGGGAAAACGGTCAGCATCGCCGCGCCGTCCTCTGGGACGCCGTAAAAAAAGCGGGATTTTCAGGCGGACAGTCCACCTTGGGCTGCTGGATCGCGCGCCATCGGTCCGGCGCTCCCGGGCGGAAACAGGTCCGGCCGACCGCTCACAAGGTGGCGCATGGGTTTTTTGCCCGCTGGTGTGTTTGGTCAATAGGCGGGACGGATTAGTTTTTCTTGGGCGTCCCTCCGGTATGCCTGCAACACTTGCCAAACATGATAGACAATTACTGAAAATAGTCGAGTTTCGGAAGACTTTTGTGGGTTAGGACAATGACGCTGTCCCGACTCCCTGAGCTATCTGGGCATGTATGTTCCGTAATCGCCTGAGTCGCCGCTTGAGCCACGACCAACGGGCGGTGGGTCTCCCCTTTTGCTCTGCCATTCATATCCCCGTCACTAGATACGGAACAGGCCGTCGAGGGCCAACACCCGCACGTCTGTTCCCGCGAGGTTTTGCGCGACGACCATCGCGCCCCGGGTTTCGACCAGCCGCAAGATCGTTTCCCGGCTGAGCCGAATACCGATCCGGACGAAGGATGGGACCAGTGCATGCGCGGGGCCGGCCAAGGCTTGCTGCATACTAAAGTCCTTCAAGCGCTCGGTAAGATGGGCTTCTTTTCCGGCGACTTCCTCAAACTGTTCGGTAAATTGAGCCACGGAGCAAGCGGCATTCATACGCACATAGCGGTTCGCTTTGAGCAGGTGATAGACGGTCATGCCGGCCGAAGAGAGATCATGGAGCCGTCGGATCGCGTATGTCTTGGTTCGTTGGTGCGTCACGGTAGCGCACGCGGGGCTCTTGCACAAAGATTGCTATGCGGCCATGGGCCTCTAAATATCTGAAAACTGCGCCGGTTTTGCGCGGCTTAGAGCCGCTGGGAACTCAACCCACGACTGTTGGCGTCGAGACTGCTCGCGAAGTTGAGCATGAGGGTGACCGGACCCCGGGCTCCATAGCAATCTTTGTCCAAGAGCCGTGTTTACATTAAATCGTATGTTGTAAAATTACGAATCCAACAGGACCAAGGGGCCGGGTTACGCCAGCCGATCCAGGGCCACGGCGGTCTCAACGGCCCCGGAACGTGTGACGACATAGGCTTCGATCTGTTTAGCGACGTACTCATTGTGCATCCGCAGGGACAGCACTCTCGTGGGTACCAATTAAGAGGACACAGGAACTTGCTGTAATGAGTCCTGCTACCGTAAACAGCGTTGAAAGTGGCCAGATGCGCGACAATTCGCCTGATACGATGGCACCAAGAGGGATCGTTACGGAGACCAGACCAAAAACAACACCGGCGACCCGCCCGATCAATGCGCGAGGGACGTCGCGTTGCAATGTCACACTTACTAGGGTATTCAACATCCCCAGGGCAACACCAATGACAAACACCAAGGTCAGATCTAGCCAGAGAACGGGCACTCGAGAGAGAGCTGTCAAGGCGAATCCCGCAGTCGCCAATGACACGGCAATGGCCTTAGGCTTGGAAATCCAGACAAGAATTTTTGGACTTACTATGGCTCCGCCAATCCCGCCTAGGAGAATAGCCATGCCCAGAGCTCCGTAACTGAACGCACCGGCGTCTAATACCTTGTGAACCCATGCGGCAGATAGCACGTTCCATGCGGTAAAACTCAGATTGGCCAATAGCGCCGCCGGCAACACCCGTTTTAACAAACCATTCTGCCATACGGCATTCAACCCTTCCACCCATTCCTTGCGGAGGTTGCCGTATCGGAATGGCGACTTTTGGGCTTCGGGTTCTTTACGTTCTGCGCCACCGACACGCAGGACCATGAGCGATATTGCCGATGCCACAAATGACAGAGCGTTCGTAAAAAACAACCCGGCAGCACCGATTACCGACAGCAATGCTCCGCTCAAACCCCAAGAAATTACCTGTGCGAGGGACATGGCTGCGCGATTCACGGCATTCACGGATGGTAACTTGTCACGTTGCACAAGCGTGGGGATGAGACGCATCTCTGCCGGAGAAAATAGCGAACCAAT
>JAKAAS010000054.1 GCA_021802225.1 Bacillota bacterium | reverse complement strand
AGCGCAGATTTCCTGGTGTTTGGTCAGTACTCCAGGGACAGGGCCATTTGCTGGCCAATGGACTTCACTCCGCTCGCGACAACCTCAACCAACCGGTCAATTTCCTCCACGGTGATGATGAGGGGAGGCGCGAACATCAGCACGTTGTTATGCGCCATTTCCACATCGGTGGCCTTGCCTGCGAGAATATGGTGGCTCAGCAGGTAGCGCGCCAAGTGTCTCATGAAGTCATTGGATGCGGGGGTTTTTGCGTCGGCATCGGAGACAATTTCTACTCCTGCTAGGAGTCCCGCCGACCGGATGTCTCCCGCCCAGGGAACGTTTAAGAGGCTATCCCGCAGGCGTTCAGCCAGATATTGCCCTTGTACCTGAGCGCGGAGCACCAATCCCTCATCTTCGATGAGGGATAAATTGGCCAAGGCGACTGCTGCGGCGACGGGGTGGCCGCCATAGGTATTGACGTGGCGCAGGTGTCTGCCGGAGTCGGCTTCGCCGAGGAAGGAGGAGAATATCTCTTCGCTGACGGCAGTGGCTCCGATGGGCATGTAGCCGCTGGCCAAGCCTTTCGCCATCGTCACCACATCCGGAGTTGCACCGTAGGCCACATGGGCAAAGAGCGACCCTGTGCGCCCCACTCCTGTCACCACTTCATCCACGATGAGTTTGACGTTGTGGGTGCGGGCAATCCGGGCCACTTCCCGGAGATATTCATCCGGAGGCACGAGAACCCCGCCTCCTGCGGTCACGGGCTCCACGATAATCGCTGCCACCGTATCTGGTCCCTCGATTTGGATTCGGCGCTCAAAGTCTGTCGCGCACTGCATCTGGCAGTCGGGATAGGAGAGGTGAAATGGGCAGCGGTAGCAATAAGGAGCGCTCACTTGAATGAACCCGGGCGCAAGCGGGCCATAATCCCTGCTGCGTTCGGGTTGACCCGTCGCGGACAGGGCCCCGAGAGTCGAGCCGTGGTAGCTGCGGAAGCGGGACAAGATCTTTTCTTTATGCGGGTATCCCTTGTTGTGCCAGTACTGCCGAACGATTTTGAAGGCTGTTTCATTGGCTTCAGAACCTGAGTTTGAAAAGTACAGATGAGGGACGTGGGGGAGGCTTTCAGCCAGCACCGAGGCTAAACGAATGGCCGCGGGGTGGCTTTGGGTCAGGGGGTAATAAGCTAATTGCTGCAACTGGGCTGCCGCCGCATCAATCAGCTCCTGTCGCCCGTAGCCTACGTTCACACACCACAGTCCAGCTGCTGCATCAAGATAGGGGGTTCCGGCATCATCGTAGACGGTTGAGCCCATGGCGCGTTCGATGATGAGGGGATGGCCTCCCGCCTGGTAGGTGGCGTGCTGGGTCAGGGGGTGCCATAAGTGGCTGAGGTCTTGTGCGCCCAGGGGTTGGGGGGATGAGAGGATGTCCATGGACTGTCTCCTTATATATAGAATGGCCTAAATGGGGAGATTTTCAGGAAAGAATATGGGCGGAAATTTCGGTGGCCTCCGCTGTGGCAAGGGGGAGGACTCCGTCCGCGCCGCCGTGGTGGAGTTTGGCAAGAACGGCCCGTTTATAGGCCAGGAAGTCGGCCTCCAACGTGACATCCCATGGCCGCGGTCTAGCCAGGGCAATGGGAATATCGGCGGCGATACGGCCGGGTCGCGGACTCATTACTATCACCCGGTCGGAGAGGAGCACCGCTTCATCCACATCGTGGGTGATAAAGAGCACCGTAATTTGCAGACGGTCCCACACCCCAAGCAAAAAGCGCTGCATATCGGAGCGGGTCTGCGCGTCAAGAGCGCCGAACGGCTCGTCCATTAACAAGACCTCGGGGTCGGTGACCATGGCCCGCCCTATGGCCGCCCGCTGCTGCATGCCGCCCGAAAGATGGTACGGACTGTGATTCGCAAACGCTTCCAGACCCATGGTGCGAATCATGGCAGTCACCTTAGGACTGTTCACGGATTTGCGGCCGCTGCGGAATATGAGTCCGGCCGCGATATTTTCCGCGACAGTCATCCACGGAAACAAAGAAGGCTGCTGGAAAACCACGGCACGGTCCGGGCCAGGAGCCGTGACAGCCTGCCCACTGACAACAATGCGCCCGGCGCTGGGGCGCTCAAATCCGGCAGCCATATTCAGTACGGTGGTCTTGCCGCACCCGGAGGGGCCTACGATGCTGACAAACTGTCCCTTAGAGATAGAGAATGATACCTCATCCACCGCTTTGACGGGAGGGGCTCCCTTGCGAACGGGAGGATAGTATTTGATGGTCTTCTCGAACTCGATCACCCTTTGTCATCCCTCCTAAGTTTTAGCATGGGAGCCCAGCGCATCTTGACAAAACTGCGGCGCAATGTAGCTGTCCAGGTGGGGAGGCACCGCTGTGATCTGGCCGGTGGCCTTGAGCCAGTTGGCTGCTGAATGCAGCGATGTGGCCACCAGGGAGGACGATACCGTGGCCGCTGTACCCATCCGGCGGCTCGTGACTTCCTCGGAGAGCGGGGTAAAGCGCAATTCTGCGGCTTGTGTCTTGGCTGCGGCAGCGCTGATGCCGTTCAAAGTGGCCATATCCTGGTAGGACTGGGAGGGGTGGCTGTCATAATAGGTCACACCTTGGGCTTCCGCCTTGACGAAATCCTCCACAAGTTTCGGGTATTTGCTGGCGAAACTCGCGTTGACTACGGCGTAGGTGAACATGGGCGCCGAGTTGACCTGATTCTGATCGTAGATTAGAATGTGGCCGCCGTCCGCTTGCATGTCATTCAGAAATGGCGACCACACATAAGCCGCATCGATTTGTCCGGTCTTCCATGCCGCCACCATATTGGCGGGTGCTGTATCGTCGATATGAACAGCGCTTACGGGGATATGGTGGGTCTGGAGGGCCGTATCCAACTGCCAGGGGGAAGAGGATCCGTCCACAAGGGCGACGGTGCGGCCAGATAGTTGGGAGAGGCCTGTAATATTGGCAGAATCTTTGACCACGAGTCCTTCCGCCGTGACGTACCGGTCTTGAACCCAGACAATTTTCAGTGGAACCCCTTTGTTAATGGCGGCGACGACAGGGGGACTGCCCATGCCAGTCATGAACTGCAAAGAGCCAGAAGCCAGAGAAGTCAGGGCGGCGGGGCCCGAAGAGAAGTACTTCAGCTCGACGGGAGCGTGGATCATTTTCTGGAAGAATTTCTGCTCGATGGCCACAGTTTGCGGATCGGACCCGTTTTGATAGCCGATGATGACCGTGGGCCTCACAGGTCCTGCGGCTTGGGACTGCGCGCCGCAACCTGCCAGCATTATCAGCAAGCTGGCAGCACCAGCGCCCGCCAGGCGGAGGGAATGCATAGAAGACGGGTGTACCGTATTTTTCATAGGGTTTATGCCTTTCCTTTCCATGGGATGACCTGGTGTTCGATGGTGCGGATTACAAGCTCCATACCGTAACCCAAAATGCCAATCACCACGATGCCCACAAAGACGACGCCCATTTGCAGCTCGCCGCCAGCGGCTTCAATCATCCATCCCAGACCCTTGGAAGCCGCAATCATCTCGGCCGCGACCAGGCACGTCCAGGCAATGCCAATCCCGACCCGCATCCCGGTGAAAATTTCCGGCAGCGCGGAAGGGAGAACCACATAGCGGAATGTCTGCCAGCGGCTGGCGCCGAGACACTGGGCTACGCGCAGGCGGGTCTCCTGCACCATTTTGACCCCAGACATAGCGCTGATGATGATGATGGGGATGCTGCAGAAGAAGATCAGCAACACCTTGGAGACCTCTCCTATACCGAACCAGACTACCAGCACGGGGATGTAGGCCAAGGGCGGAATAGGCCGGAGAAATTGCAAGAGAGGGTCTATGGACAAAAAGATCCATTCGTTGGAAGCCATGAGAAAGCCTACTGGCACCCCTACAATAATCGCCAACACGAAACCCACAAAGATCCGGCCCATACTGTAGATAATGCTCTCAAGGAGGGGCACGCCGGAATAGCCTACCAGAGCCACCTTGATAAAATCGTGAACCACCGAGCCGGGAGAAGGCAAGGCCGTGGCTGACACCCACCCCAAATGGGTGATGGCCCACCACAGTGCCACCATGACGGCAGCCACCGTCCAGGGAACATATCCTCTGTAGGGTTTGTGGGTCTCCTGGTCGACCATTGCTTCGAATTCTTGCAGCGTCTCTCCGCTTGTATCTTCATTGGTCACCCAGCCATAACCCACTGCCAGCGTCCCCCTTTTGATTGGTCTGCGGTTGACATAGAAGGAGTCTTTTGTAAGTCATGTACAGCTACAAATCTAACATTAATTTAAGAAAATATGACACAAATAAACGTTATTTGTTAGATATTACAATTCTGGGCAAGGATTGGCGAACTCGTGGGAACCGGAAATATAAAATAAGTCGTAGCCATGAAAATGTAGAAATGCCTTGACCAAAGCCAATTATAGGGAAGCCGCGTTTTAATCATCTATGTTATGTTTTAGGGAAAGTTAGGCCATTAGCTAACACGAAGTCGCGCGTTGACAGGAGTGTATGTACGTGAAGCTGGGTGTCGTTCGGCAAACACCCCCAAAGGGGGTGTTCCGCAGCAGGCGGTCGGGACGGACCGGCCGCAGTTTGCCGCTGTCTTCAGTCCCTGCCCTATCTGATGGCTAACGCAAGCATGATACAATTATAGACAAGAAGTGTCGCAGCAATATCAGCTACTGGGTGTATTGATTTTTTGCCATGGTCAACGCATGGCTTGGGCAATCTCGTACCAGCAAGGGTGCGCACCCCAAGGACAAAATGGGTAGCAGTACGCGGCGGCAATGACGTCTATTTAGGGGCAACCCGCTTTACTCCCCGCGCCTTAGGGCGGGGACGTTTCGCGGGCACTTGGTGAGGAAGAGATAGGAAAATGGCGGCGGATTTACAACATCTTCAGGCTATCGGGAAGAAAATGGCGCGGTACACTTCAGCGTCCGTGTTTGCTGCGGGGCTTAAGGATTATGAGCGGGGCTTGGTTAGCGACACACGGGAACATGGTGGCACTGTCACCGCACTCGCTGGCGCCGAACGGTTCCAAGTCCTGTTGGACCTCGATATGGACAGATTCCTGGCAAAGAGCACCTGTTCGTGCGGGACCCTGCGGTTTTGCCAGCATATCGCTGCAGTATTCTACCAATTGTTGAGTGAGCACGGTGACCCTGAACACTTTCAGCGCGAATTGGGCAGACACCCAGTCGGCTCGAATGGAAGTCCCCCCAATTCTGGTGAGGGTGATGTTCCCCAGCCGGAACAGTCGTACGAGTCATGGCTTGGCTACTTTAAAGAGGTGTGGGAATGGGAAGGAGGAGCCGGGCCCCTTTCCGCGAGGTCCGCAACGTTTTTGGTCCGCCGGATGAATGACCTGGCCAAGGCGGCCGCCGATTGGGAGTCTCCTGCACGCCAGGCTTACATGCTGTCCGTCTACCTGTTCTTTCTCGGCGCCGCGCTGGCTGCTCCGGATGAAGTTCGCCCTGCCTGGCAAGCCGGAATCATCTCTCCCAAGGGGCTCATGATGAGCTCCGCAGCTGGCGGAGTGAATGAAGTGGTCAATGGCGCCTCGCCCGAAGACCTCGAAGCGGCGGCCCGCAGCTACGGAAGCGCCATTGCCGAACAGGCGCGGGGGCTGGTGGCGGGTTCCGGTCACAGCCCAGGGCTGTGGGGTACGGGTGCATACCGCCTTGTATGGCACAAGGTTCTGCATCATTCCGATTTGTTAGGCAGCGAAATCCGCTGGATCGAAGGCAGCCAAAGAGAACTCCCCGAACCGTCTCCAGAACTGTCTCAGGCGCTTGCCTATCTCTACATTCGGGCAGGGCGCGACCCTGAAGCGCGGGCGCTGCTGGAGGAGATGCCGCGATCGGCCCGGTTTGAAATGGTGGAGACGGCACTGGCCGTTTTAGAGGACGCGGAGGTGGCGCGGGTTCACTGCTGGATGCAGTGGATAGCGCCTCCTGTCCCCGGCTATGACCCTTACATGCACAGACTCAATGCATTCTGGAGCCATTTAGTGGACAGGCGTCCGGAGGCGGGGCCAGACTACGAGGCCTATCTGGTGACACATTTGCCATACAGCAATACCGACTACTGCCGGTACCTGCTGCAAAGTCGGCAGTATCGTCTGTGGGCAGAACAATATCTTCAGGATGGCTGTTTTCCTCCTAATATTTCTACCGAGGAGATGAGAATGGTGGAGGGGCAGTCCCGGGAAACGCTCTTGCCTTTGTATCATCAGGGGATTGAGCGCAGTGTCAGCGAGAAAAACCGCAAAGCTTATAAAGCCGCGGTGCGGCTGTTAATCAAGCTGCGTGCCAATTATCGCAAACTGAAGCGGGAGAGGGACTGGAATCGCTACATTGCGCAATTTTCCCTGGAGCATGGCCGGCAGCGCGCACTAATGGAGGAAATGAGACAGAGGGGGCTCGTCGATTGATCAACAGCGCACCGTCCCAAGCCAGAATGATTGTGGAAGTCTCGTGGATTCCCGACCGCGGAATTTTTCTTGAGCCGACAACCCCTCAAGGCTATTCCATCGAGCTGCGCAGAGCGGCCCGCGACCTTCTGACATGGGACTCATCCAGCTTTTACGGTACAGTGTATCAGACGGCTACGGTGGATGGGCGCCAGGGTATCCTATTGCGGGCAATTGACGCTGTGGAATATTTTTCGGAAAATCGGGCTAACAGCCTCATCGCTATCGAGTGGTCCCCGGAAGTTGATGCGGTCCGTCAGGCTGCTGCTCAGATCCGCGAGGCCTTGCGCACGGCGCGCTTTATCCCCGACTTTCTCTCCTGGCAGGAAGGTCGGCCCGGGTGGCGTCTCGCACAGAAGCCAGACGCCACTGAGCAACTTTTATCTGTGCCGTACTTTGATGAATGGGCGAGTTTGGCCGTCCGCCAGCGCATTGGGGATGTGCCGGAGTTGGCCGAGGCATGGGAAGATCTTGTGCGCGCCTATCCTCTGCTGGGGTCAAATGCCTCAGTTCCCGACCGTCTTGTGGACGAGACCGAATGGCTTGTGGCCATTGGCTTTCAGGAGGATCCCTTGCCGCTTCGCACATGTCTGCAGTTGGAAGAACCTCAAAACTCTTCGGAGTTTAGCGTTGGCATTGTGTTGCAGGACAGACACAACCCCAGCATTTTGATGCCCTTTTCTCCGGAAGAGGGGGAGTGTGCGCCGTATGCTGACCGGGTGGCCCGGGAAATTGCGCATTGGGTTCAGCTCGCGCCGTGGATGGCAGCGAAGTCGGAGAAGGGAAGGCAGGCGGGTATCCGCCAAACGCTCTCCCCCCGTGATGCCTGGCGGTTTCTGACAGATGCGGCCCCGGTGCTGGCCGCCGCAGGCTACACTCTGCTGCTCCCGGGCTGGTGGGAGCGTGCTCGCAGAGCCCGGGCGCGGCTGCGCGCCAAAGTCAAGTCCACTGCCAATTCGCGGCGGGGATCCTTGTTCGGTTTGGACCAAACAGCAGCCTTTGACTGGCGTATTGCAGTAGGAGAGACGGAAATCACCCCCGAAGAATTTGCCCAAATGGCCGCGGAAAAGAGCCGCCTGGTGCGGTTTCGCGACCAGTGGCTGTGTATCGACCCGGAATTTCTCAAGCAGATGCGCAAGACCATGAAGACGGTGGATGAGAGCGGGCTGACTCTGCGCGAGGTGCTGGAACGCTATCTGCGGGATGCAGCGGACCCGGCAGAGTCCTTCGGGAGAGGCGTTGAAGCCGGAGAAGACCCTACAGGCACCGTGGATGATGATGTGGAAGTCATATTGGACGCTCATCTCACGGAATTGGCTGAGCAGCTGGGGACGGCGGGACGCTTCCCCGTGATGGACACGCCGCCTGGGTTTCACGGCACACTGCGGCCGTATCAGCAGCAAGGATTCTCGTGGCTGGCCTTCTTGCGGCGCTACGGCCTGGGCGCCCTTTTGGCTGATGACATGGGGCTGGGCAAAACCGTGCAGTACATTGCCTATCTCCTGGCCGCCCGCTTGGAACCAGCAGAAGAAAATGCCCCACGCATGGAGGAAACGGGTGCGCGTCAGGGTCCCGCCCTTCTGATCTGTCCGACTTCAGTGCTGGGCAACTGGCAAAAGGAGCTAGACGGATTTGCGCCGGGACTGAAGGTGCATCTTCATTACGGGTCCGCGCGCAAACATGGCGACGAGCTGTGGGATGCGGTGCGCGATGCTGACCTGGTTGTGACGTCCTACGCCGTGGCATATCTGGACGGGGATGACCTGACCGGGATCCATTGGGATTCCCTATGCCTCGACGAGGCGCAGAACATCAAAAATGCGCACACCAAACAGGCATCGCTGGTGCGCCGCATTTCTGCCGGACACCGGATTGCCATGACCGGCACGCCTGTAGAAAACCGGCTGACCGAACTCTGGTCCCTGATGGACTTTGCCAACCCGGGCTACCTAGGTGGACTCGCTGGGTTTTCCCACAGGTTTGTGCAGCCTA
>JAKAAS010000053.1 GCA_021802225.1 Bacillota bacterium | reverse complement strand
CGGTATCTGGCCGGATGCTGTGCAGAGCTCCACGTCTGCGATCGAGAAGCAGGATACTAGCGAGATAAACTTAAACTGCCGGGCTGCATTCCCGGTCGTTTACTTTTTGCGACGCCGGAAAAGCCAGCGTCCCAACAACCCGACAATGGCCAAGGCCACGGGCGCGGTGAGATGGAGGCTCATCAGCACCACCTCCTTCCGGTTCTGCTCGCACTCGGATGAGGCGGCAGATCGCAGACGTGGCACGCCGGAAGGAGGCCGACCGGGATCTTAGAAGGTCCGCTCAGAGATGAGTATACAGCCCATCCGGAAGGATGGGCTAGTCGGCACGTGAGATCCGTGAGCCGTTAATGACGGGAGACGGTCGTTAAGCCCGCAGCGTTGGCGACATCACCCCAGTAGTCAGTGAACAGGAGACATTGCGTCAGATTGTTGGAACATATCCGTTACCGCTGCCCGTGCGGAAGAAAAAATCACAGTGCTTGATCCCAGCGCTTCCACCACGGCAGGGTGGGTGGAGCGCAGGGCATTGTCGGCAATAATGAGGACCCTGGGCTGTTCTTGCGCCGTCAGCAGAGCTAAAACTTGCGCCAAGCGCAATTCAGCATCGTGTGAGGGACTGGCCAACCAGATGACAATGGCGCTTTCGAGCATATCTGTGCAATCGTAATCCTAAGTTGCCACATGGGACCACGTGCGTCGTGAGCAACGTGGCCTGCTCCGTGGTGAATAGTGTCTGGAGCCTGGTGGAGGTACGGCAACGATTCCTGGAATTTCTGGCCATGAGACAAATAAATCCCATGTATAATGGGCCTATCTGGGATAGAGGAACACCTGCCGACTAGGAGGCCTTCTCCCCTGTAACGGAAAATACGGTTCGAGATCCTAAGCGACGGTACCCGAGCTCATGATACCAACAGTCCCGAACCCTATATTGATGACCCCGGATAATCTGCTAATCCATAAGATCGCCGCCCTGTTGATTTTGAGGGTCTGTGCAGCATTGAAACCAACAACCGGCATGAAGATTAGCTTCAAGAAGAGAGTGTGGAGTGGTGCGACAACGGCCATAGAAAACACGGAAATTCGATGTAGAGGGCAGCTACGATTTGTCGTTGACAAACTAAGTAGATTAGTCTACAGTTAACATCATTAGTTCACCGCTTCGAAAGATCATACCGATCTCTTCCGGATTTTTCGAGCGTGCGACGGACACTACGCTTTCTAAGGACGTGTGGAATGTTTCCCCTCATCGCGTTACCCGTTATCGGGTTTCTGATCGGATTGTTTATCATTACGTTGGGCGGTGGTGGCGGCGCGGTGTATGTCGGGATCCTGACCGTGGTATTCCATATTCCCCCGGGGATCGCGGCTTCGACGTCTCTGGCCACCATGATCCCGACCGCCGCCATGGGGGCCTTCAGTCATTGGAGAGCGGGGAACGCAAATATTCGGATTGGCTTCTATCTGTTGGGCGGCGGTGTAGTGGGGGCCGTCGTCGGTTCGGTTTATTCTAGGGTGTTACCCCAAAGCGTGTACGACAAAATTGCCGGCCTGGCTATCGTCGGGATTAGCATTCAAATGCTGGTGCAGTTTCTTTGGCGGAGTCATCGGCGATCCGACGTCGCACCTGCCAACCCTCGTACCCCATGGCGCTTCGTCCAGGCTGGGGCGTACAGTGTGCTTGGCGGGATCTTATCTGGGCTCATCGGCATTAGTGGCAGTCCCGCCATCGTGGGCGGATTATCCGTCATGGGCTGCGAGGTGAGCGAAATTGCCGGCACCTCGGTGTTCGTTCTGCTAGGAGTGGTCATCACCGGCTTTTTGATGCATTTCCATCTCGGAACGGTGAACTGGTCTGTGGTGGGCCTCTTTCTTCCCGGAACCCTGATCGGTGCCTTCATCGGGCCCGTCATGCTTCAATGGCTCCCGCCCGCCTGGCGGGACAAAGTCCTGAGACCCGTGTTCGTGGTGTTGATGATCGGCACAGGGATGGCCCTGGCCTTCAAATAAGGGAACAAAGGAGCTTGGGGTATGACTATCACGGAGGGCGTCACCATGTTGCAGAGCAGTGCAGGAAGTCATGTATTCTTGATCCAAGCGGACGACAACGTGTTAATCGATACCGGGAACCCGGGAGAATTCAACGCTATTTGGGCCGAGTTGCGGTCTTTGGGGGTCGACTCGATTGATCACATCCTACTGACCCACCACGATGTGGATCACATCGGAAACGCTCACCGGCTGCAAAAGCAGACGGACGCGCGCGTGTGGGCCTCGCGCGAGGACATCCCTTATATTATCGAAGAGAAACCTCGGCCCGGTATCAAACGCATCATCCAAGGTATTGTCCGAGTGGAACCACCGCGTATGAGCGGCAGTTATTCGCAGATCCCCTCCTTTGGGGACATCCAGGTCATCCCGGCACCCGGCCATACCCCGGGACATGTCATCTTTCTTTATCGCCACGTCCTGTTCACCGGGGACCTCTTCGCCATTAAGCACGGGACATTGCGACTCTTCCCCGCCTATTTGACGTGGAATTCGCAGGCCCTCTCTCAGTCTCTGGCATTACTGAAAACCTTGCCATTTGACTGGCTATGTCCGGCCCACGGTCAGCCTCTACAGCGTAATGATGCTGTGGAACGGTTTCTCCACCGATACTAACCACGATGCCCCAGGCACACTGTGTACGCTGTGCGCCGCCGAGGGAGACAGAGACAGCGCACCGCCCGAGAGGAGAAACCCATGACATCGTCCCATCGACTCGATCGCACCAGCATTGTGAATACCGCCGCGCTGCTGGCCGAAGAGGGCACGCTCGATCGCCTGACCTTAAATCAACTGGCCGAACGTCTGGGGGTGAAAACCCCGTCGCTGTATAATCATGTCCATGGGTTGTCCGACCTGTATGCGGAATTGGCCGCACTGGGTATGCAGCGACTGGGCACGCAGGTCGCCCGCGCAGCCATTGGCAAGTCCTGTGCGGAAGCAATCCGAGCGATTGCTCGAGAATATCGAACGTTTGTCCGAACCTATCCGGAGCTGTACAAGGCCATCTTAAAATCCCCGGAAATGCACCATAGTACGATCACCGAAGCAGAAAACGAGATGGTTCAAATCCTCCTCAAGGTACTTGAACCGTACCACTACAGTGAGGAAGAGGCGATTCATCGGATTCGCGGGTTAAGAAGCCTCCTTCATGGTTTTGTGTCCCTTGAGGAGGCGGGATTCTTCCGAGCGCCATGGGACGTCGAAAAGAGTTATGAAAAACTCATCACCAGTGTGCTCGATATCATGAACCCGAGTCCGTAAGCGGGAGCAATGCTGTTGGTACCACTTTATCACATCCCCGTCACATCAATGTCCCAACTTTTCCTGTTCAATAAATAGCACGTGTTTTCGATAAAAACACGTCGAAATGAGGGTGAAAGAGATGCCCAGTGTTCGAGAAACGGCTTATCCGAGACTGAAAAGTAGCTACTCGCCAAAAGAAGTCAACGACATCTATACGCCTACTTCCGAAGAACTGATCTGGGCCGAACAGAACACTCGCGGCGATAGGGCTCACCTGGGTCTATTGGTCCTGCTGAAAATATCCCAACGGCTGGGGTATTTCATGCCTCTGACTGAGATTCCTAAGGCCATCATCCAGCATATTGCCCAGGCTGCGGGAGTTCCCTAATCTCTTCGGAGGGTTGGAACGAGTACCACGCATCCGGTACGCATAAGCGTCATCGAGCATTGATTCGAGAGTACCTGAGTATACGATTTTTTGATGGAGAAGCCCGACAAATCATGTGTACGGCCATGGCAGACGTTGCCTTTTAAGTAAAGATGAACCGGCCGACTTGGTCAATATCGCGATCGAAAAACTTATCCATCAAAATTTTGAGTTGCCCGCGTTCAGTACATTGGCCGAGACTGCCCGTCACATTCATGCCCAGTCATACCGCGAACTTTATCACACGATCTATCAGTCACTGGATACGGACGCAATCAACGCCATGGATGATTTATTCCAAACCACTGCCCAATCCCCCTATACTCCGTGGCATCGCATCAAACAGGATGCAGGGAATCCCACGTTAACCCACTTGAAAGATCTGGTGTCCCATGACCGATGGCTCAGCACCAAGACGACCGGGTTGTTAGCGCTACAAGGGGCTTCCAGGCGAAAGATCAAGAAAATGGCAGCGGCTACCGGGCTTGAGGCGAATTGAGAAATAATGTGATCGCCAGTGGTGCCCGAGGTCTGAGCCCAGACACCACAGCGGGTTGGGGTAGACGATGACGTGTCCCTCCTCTGCGGTGTAAACCTCTACGAAGTGACGATGATGTCGCAAGACAAGCAATGCGCCTCCATTATCCCATGTGTAAATTCGACGTAAAATGTTGGATTTCCTCCATAAAACGTCGGAACGCACTCGTAATAAACGCGTTTTGGTGCCGGATGAAAACCGTCTCGGTGGTCTGGTAGGGTTGCGGAACAGGATAACTCCGCAGCATTTCTTCCGTTTCCCATTGATGCACAACGGATTGGGGCAACAGCGACACGCCGAGGCCAGCACTGACTCCTCCAAGAATGGCCTCCAGGGTGCCAAACTCCATGATTTTCGGTCGTAAAATGCCGTCACTGGCCCACCATTGTTCCAATTTGGCCCGGTAGGAACACCCCGCACGAAATACCAACAAGGGCTTGCTCTGAAGAGTCTGCAGATCCCCCGCGTGAATTTCCGCGATGAGCACGAGATGCTCATGGAAGACCGCCTCCTGGTGGAGGTCGGGATGGGTCACTGGGCCGCTGATGAATGCTCCCTCCAGCTTATACTGTAATACGTCTTCGACCAGTTGATAGGTTGGCCCTGTGACTAACGTCAAATCCACCTGAGGGTACTGGCGGTGATAGGCCGCCAAGAGCTTGGGCAGGCGTACGGCTGCTGTGGTTTCCAGCGCGCCGACGACCAAGGCGCCTTGGGGCGTCGCGGAATCCTCCAAGGCCAAAACCGCCTCGTTCAGGACATGACGCATTTTTGCCGCATAGGGGCGGAGCATGTGTCCCGGAGGGGCGAGCGTCATCCCGCGGCTGTGGCGCACAAACAGCGTGGTGTGCAGTTCCGTTTCCAATTGCCGAATCCTCGCGGTGACGTTGGATGGGACGTACCCCAGTCGCATGGCGGCTCGGGTGATACTGCCTTCTTCCACGACGGCGAGAAAGACTAACAAGTCATCACTGTTCACGTAATTCACCCGCCATTCACTTTTCGTGATGTTACTGTTCACATTCTATCATTTTACATGCACTATCGGTCATTATAGAATTTTGTCAGGGGGGTGATTATCATGGTGCTGTCCCATGGAGACGATGGGAAGACGTGGGCCATCGCACGACGGTGATGCCGGTCAGGAATCACGGGCTCTATGTGTTGATGGTCATCCTGACGACGGCGCTTATGGGCTCCTCCTTTGCGATCAGCAAAATCGGGTTGGCCTATGTCTCACCGTTATTGTTAGCGGGTGTGCGTTTCGTTTTAGCAGGCTTCTTGATGGTCAGTGCGGTCATCGGCACCGGGCGACCCCATCCTCGCGGACTCACCAATTGGCTGCGTCTCGCAGCCGTGGGGCTCTTCCAAACGGCGGGCGTCATGGGGTGTATTTTTCTGAGCCTTCGCACCATTAGTGCAGGGGAATCCTCCATCCTCACATTCATAAACCCGCTACTGGTCGTGGTCTTCGCCACCATATTTCTCGGAGCCCGCTATCAGAGGACACAGTGGGTGGGGGTTTTGATCGGATTTTTTGGGGTGGCGGTGACCCTAGGGTTTCACCTCCAGGTCCAAGTGGGCACGGGCATTGCACTAGTCGGTGCCGTGTCATGGACCGTAGCGACCTTATTGATTCACCGGTGGCGTGACCGGTTCGATGTCTGGGTGCTGACGGCCTACCAAATGTTATTTGGCGGGGTCATGCTCTTGGGCGCGAGCGTCGTCTGGGAAAAAGCCCACTTCACCGGGAATGCGACCGTATTCTTCATCATGGTATGGCTTGCGGTCATGGGCTCCGTCGTTCAGTTTACGGTATGGTTTTGGCTCTTGCAGCACGGTGATCCGACCAAGGTCAGCGCCTTTCTGTTTTTGGCCCCGTTCTTTGGCGTGCTATGCGGATGGTTCCTCTTGCGTGAACCGATTACTGAACAGGTGATGTGGGGTGGCCCGTTCATTTTTGTTGGCATCTATTTGGTCAATCACGTCTCCGTCAAGCAGAAGACCCTCTCCGATATGGAACAAACAGAGGGTGTCCCCTGAGTGAAGCTGCCCACTGTTCGTTCCTCCGCGGGCGCGACATCACGGGATGAAGGAGCAGATGGTCGATATGATTTTTATTGAAATCGTGCATCACACGGAGCCGCTGTGGTAGTCAGAATGGCTGATGTTAGGCGAAACTATCGATCGGTGGGTTATCTTGTTAGTCTCTAGAGATTTGTGCCGATCTTTCTTATTCCACTAAGCTCACCCAACAAACAAGGAGTGTGAGATACCAATGCAGAAACAGGCCATTACGGGTTATGAGGAGGCGACAAACCTGCCACCTGCTCAACAAGCCCTGGTAAATTTTTATCGTGCGTTTAACACCAAAGACATGGAGGCCATGGCATGGAATTGGGCGCAGACAACCGACATCTCTATGGACAATCCGGTCGGGGGCATTAAGCGTGGCTGGACCGCAATACAAGAAGTGTACGCCCACATATTTAACGGACCGGCAAAAGTATCTGTAGAATTCCACGATTACACATTACAGGAGACGCCAGAAATGTTTTTTGTGGTGGGTCGGGAGCGAGGCACGTTTCGTATCGGTTCTGAAGTCATTGAATTGGCGATTCGCACGAGTCGCATATACCAATGGATTGAGGGGCGCTGGCAACAGGTCCATCACCATGGGTCTATCGATGATCCTGTCCTATTGGCGCAGTATCAATCCGCCGTCCGTGGAAACTAGAAGGGCCCCGAATGCATAGTGACGTGGGCACTCAGTACGTTCTGCAGTGTGCTTCAAGATCTAAAAATGGAGGGATCTGTTATGATCCATACGTTTCTTACCGATGCTTGGGGTTTGCGGTATCCCATCATTGGGGCGCCCATGGCGGGGGCTGCCGACGGCGCCTTAGCCGCCGCCGTGTCGCGCGCCGGAGGGCTCGGCATGATCGGAATGGGCAGTCAAGCCCGCCCTGATTTTCTGCTCCAACAAGCGGCGATCGCCCGGACGGCGGGCCCGTTTGGCGTCGGCTTAATGATTTGGGCGCTCGACGAGCGTCCCGACTTATTTGAGGCAGCGCTCACGGCGCGTCCCACGCTCTTATCATTATCATTTGGGGATCCGACCCCCTATGTCGCTCGTTGCCATGCATCCAGCATCCGAGTGGCCACTCAAGTCCATAGCCACGACGAAGCGATCCAAGCCCAAGCGGCCGGGGTTGACCTCATTGTGGCTCAAGGTACCGAAGCGGGCGGCCATACCGGCTCAGTGGCCACGCTGCCCCTGATGCAAATTGTGTTGGACGCGGTGACGGTGCCCGTGGTGGCCGCTGGCGGCATCGCGTCCCCCCGCGGACTCGGCGGTGTCATTGCGGCGGGAGCCGCCGGGGCCTGGATTGGCACCGCCTTGCTAGCCTCTCCTGAAACCCTACATCGCCCCGTGGCGCGTGAACGCATCCTGTCCGCCCGCGAAACGGAGACCGTCCTGACGCATGTGTTTGATCGGGTGCAAGACCTTCCCTGGCCTGACGCCTATCGCGGCCGCGCATTACGTAATCACTTTACTGATCAATGGCACGGGCGCGAGGAGGACGTGAAGCCGACGTCCATGGCCTTTCAAACCTTTCATCGCCATCGTGGCGACTACGACATCGATTTCGTCTATGTGGGGCAAGCCGTGGGTCTCGTAAACGCCACACGCTCCGCAGAGGACGTGGTAAAGGCCCTGGGGCAAGGGGCTGAAGAGTGGCTCCGCCAGCGTATGGCCACCCTATTCGATCCCGCGTAAGTCCGGTTCTGGCTCGTTGGTGACGAACACGGAGAAAGAAAGATCACAAGGTGTCTTTGGAGAATCCTGCAATGGTTTTACGCCCATGATAAATCGGTTAAATTTGCCAGGCAGGGCAGTCGACGTCTGGCAAGAAAATCGTGATGACTATCATTTGGGATCCGGCATCTCGTACCTCCCACCAGGTGCCGCTATTGTGGGCACCCCAGCCTCACGAAGCATGGGATCTTAACGCCCGGCTACTCCTTTGAGGTGTTCTGCGCGAAAGTGCTGTATACGGTCGGAATCCAAAAAACAGTCCCGGCGCGTTATGGGGCCGAACCATTTGATGCCGTGCTCCCGGACATGATGACCCACTCCCGCATGAATCGAATTACCGTTTCGCGGCACCGCCCCGACGTCATCTCTTCACGCGGGCCGGGATCTGACTTTCGTAAACTGATGGCCATGGAAAATGGGCCAGATACACAAACCGGCAAACTTTGCAGTCTTACTCGCAGGGCCTCAACCCTCA
>JAKAAS010000052.1 GCA_021802225.1 Bacillota bacterium | reverse complement strand
AGGGGGATGAAAGTGTCCACTGGAGAATTACAAGATAGAATCAGCAAAGCGTTAACCCAGTGGGAAAAGGAATATTTAGGCCGCGGATCGGTATTGGTAAAAACTGAGTTCCTGCGAAATACGGTGATGATACAGTTGAAGGGCGTTTTGACACCGGCTGAAAAGAGATTAGCCGAGTCCCATGAAGGGCTGATCGCGGTGAAGCGGATGCGCTCCGATCTTGTGGAGTCTGGCGTTGAGGAGCTGAAGTTTTTGGTTGAAGAGATCACTCGTGGAACGGTCGAAAGTTTCTTTACGGATATCAGCACCCGGACGGGTGAGCGCGTGATGGTCTTTGTTTTGGCCCATGAGCTGGAATGACAAGACGAGTCATGGGGGTTCGGCAGATTATTTGAGCTGGGAGCGGTAGATAGGCTGGAGATCCTTTTGGGATTGCCGTCATACACCGGAGGCAGGGGAGAGCGCACTGAATGGGCGCTATTCTCCTCCCTCCGGTTTTTTTCTATGAAACCCTCATCCGTGTTTTGGTGGGAGGGAAGACGTGGCGGTGGGTTTTTTCCACGCTGCGCGGGTAAGAGGATTTTTGCAAGAGGTTGGGCGCGGTGGGACGGTACACTGCACCGAGGATGGACTGAACCGAAGGCAGGAAAAATTTGAGGGGGAGAGCATATGGGAGACATTCCGATTACAGTTGCGTATGGAGATGGAATCGGTCCGGAAATAATGGCCGCGACGCTGACCGTTTTAGAGGCGGCCGGTGCAAGACTGACACTGGAAACAGTCGAAATTGGGGAGAAGGTCTATAAGAAAGGCATTGAAACGGGCATGGGGCCCCATGTTTGGGATTCCTTGCGGCACACCAAGGTGTTTTTAAAATCTCCTATTACCACACCGCAGGGTGGGGGATACAAAAGTCTGAATGTGACTACGCGCAAGGCATTCAATCTTTATGCCAATGTGAGACCTGCAGTTTCCTATTATCCATTTGTCGATACGAAGCATCCCGTGATGGATGTGGTCATCATTCGCGAAAATGAAGAGGACCTGTATGCTGGCATTGAGCACCGGCAGACCGAGCAAGTCTATCAGTGCCTCAAACTGACGAGCAGACCGGGGACGGAAAAAGTTATCCGCTATGCATTTGAATATGCCCGTGCCAATGGCCGTAAAAAAGTGGCCTGCTTTGTCAAAGACAATATTATGAAAATGACGGATGGATTGTTCCACAAGGTGTTTGATGAAATTGCCGCGGACTATCCAGACCTGGAGCACGAGACATGGATTGTGGACATCGGTGCGGCCAGGCTAGCCGATACACCAGAGATTTTTGATGTCATCGTGATGCCTAATCTCTATGGAGACATTTTATCAGACGTGACGGCACAAATCGCCGGGTCGGTAGGTCTTGCCGGTTCTGCTAATATTGGGGACCATTATGCGATGTTTGAGGCCATCCACGGATCGGCTCCGCGAATCGCTGGGCAAAATGTGGCAAATCCGTCGGGGCTCATACTGGCTGCGACGATGATGCTGGTGCACATTGGGCAGCCGGAAATCGCCACCCGCATTCATACGGCGTGGCTGCGCACTATTGAGGACGGGATCCATACGCAGGATATTTTCCGAGACGGGATCAGCCATGCCCAGGTTGGCACACAAGAGTTTGCCCAAGCAGTGATTGAACATTTCGGCCAATATCCTGCTGTGCTGCATCCCGTGCGCTACCAGCCAATGGGAAATTTCCATCTGGACGTCGGTGCGGCAACTGCAAAGGCGGTCAAGCAACTCGTGGGGGTCGATGTATTTCTGGATTGGGGACCCGGCAGTCCCAATGAGTTGGGAGACCCGCTCAGCCATGTTGCGGTAGGAGACCTCCGCTTACAGGTGATGACGAACCGGGGCATTAAGGTATGGCCGGACGGACTTCCGGAAACGTTCTGCACGGATCATTGGCGATGCCGATTCCTTAGTCGCGGCCAAGAGCCTATCACCGCACTGCAGGTGGTCGAGTTGCTGAAAACGGCCATTGAAGCTGGATTTGATGTCATTAAAACAGAGAACCTGTACACGTTTGATGGGGTCCCGGGATTTTCTGCTGTGCACGGCTGATATCAAACCCCCTGCGAAGATCGTTTTGCCTCGTGATGCCCCACAATTGGATGCTCTGCGACACGCCGGTCAGATGGGCGGGGATTGCGGTACGGCGTCAGCGACCAACCTGAGGCTGACCGTGGGTGGTCAGCTTTCAGCGGAAGGCGCGGTCAATAATGAAAAATGGGGTTGTGTTTTTCCGGGTGTGCCGTTATAATAACTAAGCGGTCCGGTTGAGGGAAGCACTCAGCATGAAAATGCGGGTTGGATTTCTCTAATCGGCCTGGGAGGACCAAGTAAGGATGGGTGCCCGAGAGGCTAAAGGGGGCGGTCTGTAAAACCGCTGGCTAACGCCTACGTTGGTTCGAATCCAACCCCATCCACCACCGCGGGGTAGAGCAGTCTGGTAGCTCGTCGGGCTCATAACCCGGAGGTCGCAGGTTCAAATCCTGTCCCCGCAACCAATGCTCACGTAGCTCAGTAGGTAGAGCACGTCCTTGGTAAGGACGAGGTCACCGGTTCAAATCCGGTCGTGAGCTCCATTTTTGTATCACGACCCAGATGTTCCGAGGAGATATGCAAACACAGCGATTCCGATGGCCACTAAAATAAAACCCGTTAGCAAAGAGAACTTCATATCCTCAAGAGTTTCACCGCGCTGGATACGATAATAGTTGCGGTGATATTGCCACGTGGCCAGGCCCATGATAATAACACCCCCAGCAACTAAAGCCAAGCCCAACGCTCCATTTTGGACAGGACGGTGAGCGGTAATTTGCAAAAACAAGTCAAATTTCGATACCACAAAGCCGAATGCCATCAAAGATATTCCTGTGCGCAGCCACGACAAAAAGGTTCGTTCATTCGCCAAAATCTCTCGCGGATCCGGTTTATTCGCGATGACGTATTCTCCTCTCTGCACAATCCCGTGCCCTATCTCATCATGCGGGCGACCGTGGCGGACCAGGTCCGGCTGCTGACGCGATTGGGATTTCAGGAACAGCTCCAGCTCGTCTATACTGACCCTCCATTTTTCTCTGGAAAAGTTCAGCGGGCTGATGCCGGGGAATTTATGGACCGCTGGGCTACACTCCCGTCGTATCTCGAATTTATCCGTGCCTATATCGTGTCCATTCTGCCTTTAATTTCTCCTTCCGGTTTTTTTGTGCTGCATTGCGATTATCATGCAAGCCACTATCTCAAGGTGCTGGGGGACAGCATCTTCGGGTATGAGAACTTCCGCAATGAGATCATCTGGCACTATACGGGACGCCGGCAGCCTGCGGACCTGCATATCAACAGAAAGCACGATGTGCTGCTGGTGTGGGCCCGGAGCAGTGCTTCCCGGATGCACGCGGTGTCAGAGCCATGGGACCGCGAGCACTACTTGCGGATGAAACGGCAACAGCTGCAGGTCGATGAAGATGGCCGCGAATGGGTGTGGGGGCATAAGGGGCGCGGGCAGTCGCATGCCTACCGGATTTATGTGGATGAGGCTGTGGCGCAAGGACGCGCCATCGACAGCGTCTGGGATATGCCGATTATCGGCATATCCGCCAAGGAGCGGACAGGATACCCGACACAGAAGCCGCGGGCTTTGCTCAACCGGGTGGTGGAACTTTTCACGGCGCCGGGGCAGTGGGTGGCCGATTTCATGGCCGGCTCGGGCACGGCAGGGGAGGCGGCATGGAGCCAGGGGCGTCCGGTATATTTGGGCGATCTCAATCCTGACGCGGTCGCGATAATCCGCCGCCGGATGGCGCGCATTTCCCAATAGGGACCAAAAGGCTAGCACCGCGCGTCACTGCGCGGTGTTTTTTTATGCCCCACAGAAAGTATAGAAGATGGCAAAAAAACACATACCACACCGGAGCGGTGCGAATCAAGGCTCGAACACTACAGTGACAGCAGAAAAAAGGCAGGAGATGTTATTGAGAGGGATGTTAAGAATGCGCGGCGCGCTGGCAGCGATTGGGTGGGCTTTGGCCGCTATGCTCTTGGCTACGAGCGGAGTGCAGGCGGCAGGATTCGGTGTCCACGCGGAATCCAAAATTATCGTGCGGGCCGACAGTGCCGCGGTGTTTGCCGTAGGCGGGGGCCGTGTTGTGGCCCTCAGCGGAGGGACCGCTGACGGGGTGCAAGTTCTCAACACCACCGTAGCGCACCGGGGACATCTGTTCCGGGTGGCGGTCAATCCGCAGACCGACCGAACCGTCTCTATTGTCAAGCTGCGGTAGGACGGCACGGATTTCTGAGCGATAAGCGATAAAGGAAGGGATGAAAATGAGTCAGCCGCATGAACCCGCAGGGATTATTGAACAGTCTTGGAGCCGCCGGCAGCTGCTCTGGGGCGGAGCCGGCCTGGCGGCCGCGTCGCTGGTGGCCCTGTTCGAGAAGCCGGCCATTGTCGGCTTGGCCCGCGATGTCTTCGGGTCTCCGGTCAGCAGCGGGAAGATTAATCTCTATCAGTTTGACTACTATTTTGTGCCCAGCTACATGACATGGCGGGTGGGGGACAAGCTGGAGGTGACACTGCAGAACCAGAGCCATACGCACTGGCACGAGTGGACAATTGGGCGCCACCTGAACATGGATTTCTTTCAGGCATTTGGGGAATTGAGTGCCGATGCCTGGGCCATTGATTTCTGGAAGGACGTGGATGTGACTTTAAGCGACCCGTATAAAATCGACAATTTCGTGCCGAATACCGCCCATGTCACGTATGTGGGACCCAAAGGCCCCTACCAAATTCAGTCCGGCGGAGATTTCAGTCCCACCATCCAACCCAACGGCAGCATCAAACTCTCCTTCACTGTGCCCAATAAACCGGGAATCTGGTACTACGGCTGCTTTGTGCAGGAGTTCATTCACTATCGCGACGGCATGCAGGGCATAATCAATATCCTGCCGGCGTAAGGGCCGGTGCTGGCTGGCCCGCGAAGAGAAAGGAGGATTTGCATGGGAAACATAGTGATCTTCGGAGTTGTCTGGGCCGCGCTGACGACCCTGGCCGAATGGGTGTTCCGGGCCAACCGGGCCCATTCGTTTTACTACACGATTTCTAATCAGGGGAGCTTGGCCTTGAGCGCATTCAATTTCCTGTCCTCTTGGCTGATGCCCATTTTTATCTTCATTGCGCTGATCATGATCTTTTCGGTGGTCCGCTTCCGGGCTCCGAACAATGAGCCGAAGCCCAGCTTGGTGCAGGCGATGCGCAACCGCTGGTACATCTTCATCTGGGTCGGCGCCAGTTTTGTTTTGAATATCATGTTCTGGCTCCATCCCACATCGGTGGATCTCGAAGCGATGTTTACCAACTGGCGGCAGGAGAAGGCACAGCACCCGCTCATTGTAAACGTCACGGCCCGGCAGTGGGAATGGATGTTCAACTACCCTCAGTACGGCATCACCCAAGCGGTCAACGCGGCGGGACTGGATGAAATGGACCTGCCTGTCAACCGTCCCGTGGAGTTTTTTCTCCGCTCCTACGACCCTTTCCACACCTACGACGTCTATGCGGGAGTGATTCACAGCTTCTGGATTCCAGCGTTTGGGATCAAAGAGGATGTGATTCCTGGAGAAACCCGCACCGAGTTTCTGATTCCCAACCACGTCGCCAATTTCCACACCAATCCGCTGGTGCGGGTGCAGTGCGCCGAAGTCTGCGGACCCGGCCACCCGTATATGGAATCCCCGGTCTCGGTAGTCACAGCCCCGCAGTTTGCCCGGTGGATTGCGTATCAGAAAAAACTGCAGGCCGCAGCGGGCGGCGCGTAACCCGCTGCCCATGCAAGGTCTTAGGAGGTTGATTGATGGAACAGCAAATGACACAGGCGGAAGCGCGCAACAATCCGCAGACCAAAGTGATGCATATCGCGCCCATCTTTCGCGGGGTCATCTGGGCCACCATCGGCTTTGTTGTTCTCGACCTGCTCACGGTGGCGGTGGACCCCTTCCGCGGACACCCTCTGGTGACAGAGCCCTCCGAGGTGATGGGTTGGGCAGGGGCCCTGATCGGCTGGCTGATGGGCGTGGGAGGCTACGAAGAAATGATCCTCCCGCTATTCGGGTCGCCCAGCACCTGGGTCGAGCCCAAAGATTGGCGGAAATACTTCGGACTGAGCACGAACCACAAAGTGATCGGGATCCAGTACCTCTTCACGGCTAGTTCCATTTTCTTTGTGGCCGGGATGATTGCCATGGCCATGCGCTACGAGCTCATGCAGCCGTCGATGCATTTCTTTACCTACACGGGACAGTACCTGACAGCGGTAGGGATCCACGGATCTCTCATGATGTTCGGGGTCGGCACCGTCGTGCTGATATCGGGGTTGGGAAACTATTTTGTGCCCCTGATGATCGGGGCCAAGGAGACCGTCTTTTCCCGTCTGTCCGGACTAGGCCACTGGTTGTTGCCGGCGGGGGCCCTGACGCTTATCGCCAGCCCCTTGCTGGGCTATTGGGACACAGGGTGGCGCGGTTATGAGCCCTTGGCCAGCCAGGACCCCGGAGGGATCGTGTTTTACTATCTGGGTGTCTTTGCTATGACCCTGTCCACGATTTTGGCATCCCTCAATCTCGCGGCGACGATTATCTTTCACCGCGCCAAAGGGATGACATGGGCGCGTTTGCCGCTGTTCGTCTGGGGCATCCTGACCGTGTCCCTCTTGAACCTGATCTGGCAGCCGGAAATTGAAATGACCTTTGTGATGGGGTTGTTGGACAAGCTGATTCCCTTCCACTTCTTCGATGCCATGGGCAGCCCGCTGACCTATCTGAGCATGTTCTGGCTCTTTGGGCATCCTGAAGTGTATATCATCGTCCTGCCGGCGTTCGCGCTCTGGAATGAGATCATTCCGGTGATGGCTCAAAGAAATCTGTTTGCCCGGGACTGGGCCATTATCGGCCTGATTTTCGTCATGATGCTGAGTGGGCTGGTATGGGCGCATCACATCTTCACCAATATGCGCAACAGTGAGATGTTCCCCTTTTCGTTTTTCAGCGAGATGATTTCGATTCCTACGGGATTTTCGTTCATGGCCGCCATCGGCACACTCTGGCGGGCGCGGCTGCGCCTGACTACCCCGACCTTGCTGGTGCTGATGTCCTTGTTCAACTTCACCATCGGTGGACTGACTGGGGTCTACCTGGCTGACCCGCCCATCAATCTGCAAGTGCATGACACGTTTTTCATAATCGCGCATTTCCACTACACCATTATCGGCGGCATGGTGTTCACATGGATGGCTGCCATGTATTACTGGCTGCCGAAGATGTCCGGGCGCATGTTCAATGAGACTTGGGGAAAGTGGCTGGCGCTGTGGGTGTTCATCGGGTTTAACGGGACATTTGGCCAGATGTTTCTATTGGGACTGGACGGCATGAACCGGTGGGTGCCCGTGTACCCCCCGTACTTGAAGCCGCTGAACTACTCCGTGTCACTGTTCGCGTTCTTTCTGGGGGCAGGGTTCATTGCGACAGCTATCCACATTCTGTGGGCATGGACGAAAGGCCCGAAGTCTCCCGAGAATCCGTGGCATGCCCGGACTCTGGAATGGCTCACCACGTCGCCGCCGCCCGATGACAACTTTGACGGAGAGGTCGAGGTGGTCCGGGGATTCTACCGCTACGATCATGACGAACCTTCAGCCTATCTGGTCAAATCTCCCGATCCAATGGAGTAGTCACAGACAAAAAGGAGAAGACTAATGGCCGTAACCTATGCCAAGGACAGAGAAATCGCCGCCTACCGCTGGGGATTTCGGATCTTTCTGGTGAGCCAGTCGGTGCCGTTTATATTGCTCTTTGCCGACTGGTACATGTTTGACGGATATTACGTGAGCCGGGTTGTGGACAAGTGGCTCGGGTCGGCGGAAGCCTTACTGGCGCTCGTGTCGGGATATATGGCATGGCGGGCGCTGCAGGCCATCCGGCAGGGGCGCCTGACGGATATGGTGCAGGGGTTTCGGCGCGCTGCCGTGGCCGGGGCCGCTCAGCTTGTAGTGCTGGCGTACCAGTGGGGCACGCGCTTCATTCCTCCGGGCACGCGCTACGGCGAAGTGTACTACACTCTCACCGGGGTGTCCGGCTTCTATGAGCTGATTGGTGTCTTTGTGCTGCTGGCTATCAGCGTGCGCGCGGCGCGGGTGCAGTTTACGGCCAATTTCCACTGGGATGCCGAAGCCGCTGAATACTTCTGGATCTTTCAGATGGTAGCGGGACTGCTGTCGTATCTCTTTCTTTACTGGATCTAGCGCAGGCAGCCGGCCTCTTGAGGGAGGCCCCGGCAATGTACGGGAATTTCAGGACCGGCCCACGGTCTTTCAGGAGGGATGAGAATATGGGATTTTTTCCGCAATTGCCGGTGCGCATTCCTTTCAGCCCGGGGATGGCGCACTGGTGGGACCCGTTTTGGTGGATGTTTCAAATCGTTGTGATGACGGTGCTGCTGCTGGCGTTTCGCAAAGTGGCGCTGCGGGTGGACGAAGAATATGACGATCCCAAGCCTGAACCGCCCTAGACGCTC
>JAKAAS010000051.1 GCA_021802225.1 Bacillota bacterium | reverse complement strand
GTGTGTGAGACGCGAGGTCCTCCATGACCAGCAAAGACCGCTCATGATCGAAATGATAGACCATCGGCACCATTCCCGGGCAGAGGGCCTGCTGAATTTTTAACACCTCACATTCCAGCCTGAGGCGTTCCACCGTGAGTGGCCATGCGGACCCCACAGATCGCATATACGGCGGGGCATGTTTTACAATCACACTGACCGATTCGGGACGCCCCAGTTCCCCCACCCGGAACACAAAATTCATATTCCCGTTGCCAATCTCATGGATTGTCAGCCGAGCCTTGCCCGGGAAAAGGTCAGGAAGCGCTCGGATATACTGGATGATGTCCTCAGCAACCAGTGGTGTCTCACTCTTCATGCCAATTCACTCCATCGCCCGTTCGTTTAAGGTACCAGCCATTGCCCCTTCCCCATGCCTTGTCCCGGCAACCGCAACGTCTGTCATGGTGTAGGCCCATCCTCAGGCTTTATAATGCCATTTGCCGGCGAGATGGGTTCATGATGGGTTTGTGGTGGGATCAACATCGCAGTTCCCATTTTCAGCAGTGGCGACTGGCGAATGCCCTGTCGGAGCCTAGGAGATAACACCGGCAGCAATACTCCCACCGCTAGCGTGGCCATGGCCCCATACGCATCCCAACTATAGGGAGCCGCCGGAAAGGGAACAAAGGTGTCCTTCACAACATAGAGTAGAATACCCAGACCCACGAGGAGAATGGCCGTGGTCACTCGGCGCATGCGGTGTTTGACCGTGTAGATGATGGCCGCGATCATCACGAGTGTATACGCGGCTAAAATCAAGTCGGCACCGTAAGTGAGAATAATGGCCACCGCTTGCGTTGCCGACCTGCGCAGAAACCCCGCAAGGAAGGCGAGACTCGCCACTGCCACAAAACTCAGCGCCCCCACAGGTGATCCCGTCCGGGTGCTGACCCTAGCCAGCATCCGCGGTCCGAGCCCATCCCTGCCCAATGCAAACAACATGCGGGACGCTCCATTGGCGGATGCCAACGCCGCCCCAAATGAACTCACGACGGCTCCAAAGTTGACCAGAGTGCCTACCCACGACGCCACGAAATGATCGGTCACCGACACGAGTGGAACCGCCGATGCAGCAAGAAGTTTGGTGTTGGGATACGCATTGGTCACAACGGCGGTGATCCCAATTTCATAAATTGCAACAACAATTAACGACAGGGCAACCGCCATCGGGATCATCCGCCGGGGCCGTGCAGATTCCTCTCCCAGCGTCGCCGCTGCTTCAAACCCTGAAAATGAGGAAAAGGAGTACACGACGCCAAGTCCCAGGACCGCCAGGGAAGTGCCGTCAGGATGGAAGGGTGCCGGACTGAAAGCGTGTCCATGATATCCGCCCTTGGCGAGAATGATGATCGCTACCACGGTCACCAGAGCCATAGAGATCCCTTCAAGAAGAAGAATAACCGTTGAGGAAATCTTGATGTCCATATAGGCCAGGACCACGACAAGGACAAACGCCGCCAAAGCATAAATCTGCCAGGGAAGATGAAGGCCAATCGCTCCGAACGCAGGCTGTGCCTCATCAGCAAAGCTGGCATAAACACCGCCGGCGAAATTGACGTAGACGAGCATTAAGGCCCATGCTGAGAGAAACCCAAACCTCGGGCCAGCGACCGCGCCGATAAACCCGTAGACTGATCCGGCGCTATTGAACCCGCGGGTAAAGATCACGAACGCATAGGCGACAAAACCCATCGCCACGGCTGCGATCACCTGGACTAAGGCCGTGCCTCCACCCGAAATGCCCGCCAGAATGGCCGCACTGATGACAACTCCACCCGTCGGACCCTGAACCCCCACCGATTCGGCAATCGTTCGAAAAAAGTGCAAGTGCCCCATGCGAAGCCGGTGGGACACTCCGGCACTCGGATAAGCCAGTGCGCCACTCTCATGCTGTTCTAAGGGTTCTGTGTTCATGCAATATCCTCCCGCAACTTCCCCTAATTTCTATTCATTGCACGTTCGTTCTCCATTAATGGCTTCGAAACCCGCAAAGTGCCTCATCACACGAGTGGAATATAGTGCTGACCGTCAAACACCGGAGGCACGACGAGACCCATTTGGGCATAAAGGCTTTGCGGAATACCAATGTCCGCAAGGTACAGCTTCCCTACGTAGGGTTGGGCCGCAGGTTCCAAAAGTCCGGATTTCGGCAACGCCAGGGTCAGCGTCGCTCTAGCGCGCATCGTGGATGCTTCGGGTATTCCGGTCGATGGATTCAAACCTGATGGCACATCCAAAGCAAGGACAGAAGTGGATGCTTCATTCGCTTGTTGAATCAATGTACTGACCGCACCTTCAGGATTCCCTTTCAAGCCATACCCCACCAAGGCGTCTATCACGAGAACCGCCTGCTCTAATACAGGACGCAGACGCGACTCGGAACCAGGCTCAAACACCGTCACCGACACAGCCATCGGCTCTAAAATAGTCCTCTGGATGCGCGGAACTTCCGTAAGGTTACTGCTGGCTAAAATCACCGTCACCGGCCATCCCCAAGCGGCCAATCGCCGGGCGGCTACTAGTCCGCCGCCACCATTCCCTCCCGTTCCAGCCAACACCACTATCGTGCCCGGCCGGGAGACCTCCGCAGCCAATGTCACCGCCAAAGCCGCGAGGGCTGCTCCGGCGTTCTCCATCATCTGCAACAAGAGAATATGGTAAGTGTTAATCATCCTGTCATCGACCATGGCCATTTGCCATGCCTCGATGCTTGGAATTGTCATTCCAAGATATGACGCAGTTCGTGCCATGGTTTTCTTCCTTTCCGCTTCGCGTATGTGACGGTTTACTCCTTAACCAGAGTTGGCCGAGCCCCGATGAAGTGCCCACATAAATTCAAGATTCTCGTGCCCCGCTGCTGAACACCGCACTCACTCCCCCACCCTTCCACCAGTGGACCGATCCCAGAAAAAATCCCTCTCACCGTCTTGATGCCAAGCACTCACAAAATCTCTAGGTACAGGTGTTTTTCGTCTCTTGTGTCCCAGCGGGCCCCAAGTGCCGGACCACAAGATTACGGCACGCCGCCTGACATTGTTAAGCGGCATTCACCTGTGCTGATAACAGAGCAGCATGCCAATGCCGAGACAGGGTTTTGGGAAAGTCGCCTTAAGGAGCGAATTCGGGCAAAGAGACGTTCTGGGTGTGTTCTTAAGTGGCAAAGTTGAAAATACTCGCCACACGATCCCTGAAACCCACATGCTTCAGCCTTTGGATAACTCTCCTTGGCGTTTATCAATCCCTATAGAGCCAGCCTCTTTTACCTACTCCATTGCACTCCTGTCCCAGCAAGCCTGTGAGTCCTTAGATAATAATCAGACCCGTTCTAACTGACGTTTGGTTTTAACGCTTTGCGTTACGTATTTTAGACTTGCGGACGATTGTTCGGTTTATCATCGACCGCACATAGACGTCGCCGTCAAAGAGAAAACGTGTCGACAAGAGCCGTTAAATCCGCCGCCTCAAAGTCAGGACGCACCCCAAGTGCCTCAGGCGTCTGATTCTGGCGATTGATCCATCCCACTATAAATCCAAAGGACTTAGCTCCTGCCGCATCCCAACCATTGGATGAGACAAAAAGCAGGCGTTCTCTGGGGACACGTAGGGTCGACACCGCATATTGATACACTTGCGGATCAGGCTTGTATGTTTGCAGCGAATCCACGCTGAGAATGTGCTTGAAATAAGGCGTCATCCCAGCATGCCGTGTGGCAGTCTCGATCATATTGAGAGTGCCGTTGGATAAAATAGCTAAGGTCCGGGGACTGAGTCTTTCTAGTGCTTGGGTTACTTCAGGATAAGGTTCCAGTTGATGATAAGCGTTCAACAAGGCGTGAATGGTATCACTGTGTCCGTCCAACTTCAAGTGGTTCAAAGTGTACCCCAGCGCCTCGCGATTTACGGACTCAAAATCCGCATATCGATGCATCAACGACCGCAACCATGTATACTCTAACTGTTTTTGACGCCAAATCTGACTAATCTTGTGTCCGTATCCCGGAAAAGCCTTATCAGCAACTGACACCACGGAATGCACATCAAATAAAGTGCCGTAGGCATCGAATATAACAGCCTCAATCACCGCAATCCCTCCCCGCGCAGGGGACACATTGAGTGTCCCAACAGCAGCCTTTACCCCGCCATAGCTTAATAACAAAGTCCCATGATTTAGGATTTAGGATGCCTCAAGGCATCGCCACAATCCCCGGCTCACATCCACCGGATAGGCGCCACTTCCGTAGTGTACTGGGCCACTCGCCACAGGCCGCCTCAATACTGAGCCGTTTCTGATCGTCCTGGCTTAAGCCCTCCACGTTATTCAATATTATCACCGTCCAGTTTTTCTCCAGACAATCTGCGGTATTTCTTCCGCATTTTCGCTCGCAAGACAAGGCCCGCCAATAGAACCAAGCCCGTAGCGGTAAGGCCCACAACCGCATCCTTTTCTCCGAAGGCACTCTGATACAGAACCGCGATAATAATTTCCATGGGCAATATCCCCAGCCCCGTCGTCCAGAGAAATTGTCTAAACGTCATGGGAGTTACCCCCAACGCGTAATTCAGAGCATTAAAGGAAATCAACGGAATCAATCGCAAGATAAAAACGCCGCCGACTCCCTCCCGTTCAAAGAAGTTCTCAAACCGTCCCTGTAACGGTTTCGGCAGAAATCGCTGCACGATCGGTTGGCCCCATATCTTAGCCAAAAAGTAGGAAAGCGACGCACCTATCATGGCTCCGAGCCACGCATAGACCACACCCCAAACCGGTCCGAAAATCAGCACACTGCTGATGGTGATGACCTCCGCCGGAACAAAAGTGACGCTATGCAAAATCATCAAGGCTATGACAAGAACCGGACCCCACGCCCCAAGAGACCGGACCGCTTCGCGAACGCGCCGTATCGTTTCTATCCGGAACACCGGAGCCACACTAGAGCGCAGCGAAGGAGTCAGCAGCACCAGCAGCACTAAAGCTACCAGTGTTCCGGCAATAATCCAACGAGTAAGGCTTCGCTTACTGATAGATCTGGTCCCCTCTCATCATCTCCGCTGCTCTCTGCCAGTTGACCGATGATGCTTACGGTTCCATACGGAGACTGGAGGCAAGTGCATCGGCATCGCGAAACGTCCCACAGACGCTGTCTGGTTGGTTATGTGCCGTGTGACTCTTTCATTCCTCAGTCCGCACGATACGAAATCCCGGAGTGTATTCGGCCTCGTCAAAGCCCTGAGAAGAGAGCTCTAAAAGCATCCGTCCATGAATATTTCCCCACCGTTGGAAATCACACCCCATGGGGGTGGGCGGATGCAATTTTATCATAATCGCCGCTTGCTATCATCATAGTTTGTAAAAGGTGACGGATCTGTAACCTAACTTACACGGTGCCCATTCCTTGTTCATTCCGTTTGTGCAGTCCGGGGCGACACATGACAAATCTTCTTGTGTAAATACTACGGTTTAAACATAACATATAATTGCAATGTTGCAATGTTTAGAAGGAAATTACCCAGCCTGTGACCGGAATTGTGGGTCTACTGAGCAGAAAAAAACTCTGCCGTATTGTACCAAGCCACAGGAGTATACTCCCCGCGAATAACGCTTCAATATAGACGCCCCTACTGGACAAAATGATCCCATTCTTGTACTGTCAATGGCTTTTTCCCAAATCCAGGGATCAGGGCTGGTCGCCTGAGAATGCAACATCAAAGTGCGAAAAGGAACCGCGAGCCGGGATGGAATTATCGAACGCTTATGGAAATTTGTCAAAGCCGAGTGTTTGCACGGACGGTACTACGAGACACTCGCTCCACTAAAAAAGGCGGTAAATGACTGCTGGGAACATGCCACCGACCAACACCAAGCAAAATTGGATAGTCTCTTAACACTCAAATTTCAGATGTTCAAATCCGCTTCATTATTCGTCAAATGTAGTCGGTGAAGAGCATAGGTGCCCTAATCGGCCAGATAGCCCAACAAAAATTATAAAGGCATGTGTCCGAAAGGGGAATCCCAACAATGCCCTCGTAAATAGAACCTGTGGATCCACAGGACATCATCTGTGCTAATGATACTCGCCATAAGATTCAAGTCCTCCGCTATGTTGCCCTTCAGACCGAAGAGATTCACTACTTGTGGCCTTCTTACACTGTAGTGTTGCCGACTATGGGGTGGACTGCATTGCAGACCTCTGTATTAAATATGCCTATGGGTCAATTCGTACCCTCAAGGCGCAGGGTTGTCGGTATGGTATACTTGAGAATTGTATGCATGCTGTACGCTCTTCCTTGTATGGCGTAGGAATGCGGGTTGAGACACGGAAATCAGGACCTGAGCCGGAAATTGACCCCAGCATTTCCGGCGGCAAATGCCAACGGGGTGATTACGGCAGTGGAACCCTGCCAGCAGGAACCCAACGTCCTGCGGCCCACGGTGAAGGATGCCCCTTGCGGGGAAGTTGCGCCCATGGGATTTGACGGATAGGACGCCGTGGTCCTGCCAGGATTCGCAGATATGCACACCCATTTGGACAAGACCGGCACCGCTGGGCTGTTTTCTCCCCAGGCGAGACTCTATCCGGGGTAGTTAAGGCATTTACAGAGGTCCAAAATGGCTTAACTCCTCCATTCTTCTCTCCTATCCGGGCGCCGCCATCTATGATTTCGACCGCCATCCCGTCTCGACCGTACGTCTCGAAGACACCGCCGCCTATTTTGTCACCCGCAGCTTTTTAGACAACCCCCAAGGCATGCTGCACGCCCTGTTCGCCGAAGAGTAACCGCCATTTGTTGCCGGAAGCAATCCGCCCGCCTGCTCGCGGATTGCAGATCTCGCCATTATTTCCTATGCTATCGGTTATGGACAATTGCATGAAAAAATGGCATGGGTGTCTGGCGCCATGATGAGACGGCGGACAGACGTCCCTGCAACAAGCCGGCAGGCACTCCCATGAGCGCTCCGATTACACGCCGCCTGTTTAAAAATTCCTCAGCGATGGCCGCAGCGCGCGTGGTCACCCTCTTCATCGGGTTCGCCGCTTTGCCTGTCATCATCAGTTCCATCGGCATGACCCTGTACGGCATTTGGGTCATCGTCTTTGGCATGGTGAAAATGCTGACAGTCCTGGATTTGGGAGTGGGCAGCACCTTTGTGACCCAGCTGGCCATGGCCCGGACCCGTCAGGATGCGCAGCAGATGCGGCAGGTGATTACTCTCAGTGTGCTGTTCTATGGAGCCTTCGCGGTGGTGCTGTCGCCCGTAATCTTTCTGCTGATGGGTCACCTCCCCGTCTGGTTCCACGTCTCCCGAACGGACTGGGCCGTGATGAAGCCCCTGATTTGGTGGATCTACGGTTTTGTCTTTGTGGCGGAGGCATTTTCATCTCTGGGGGCTTTCGCCGTGGCCTCCCAGCGTCTCGTAATGGTCTCCGTCACCGGCATTATCGGGCAGCTGGTGAATTACGGCCTGCTCATCCTTTTGCTGCTGGAGCATGTGGGCCTGAAATCTTTCGTCATTGCGCTCTACGCCTCGTGGCTTGTCTCCAGCCTCATTTATTTTGTATCCGCCTACCGGGCTCTCAGGACTTTCCCGTTTGTGGGACTGTGGCCCTTTCCCAAGGCCCTCGCCAAGGCCCTGCTGGCCTTTGGCGGCTGGCTGCAGATTACCCGGATCGCCGGACGCATCACGAACGAAGCCGACCGCATTCTCATCGGAATATACGTCAATACGGCTACTGCCGGGGTGTTTCAGATTGCCTACCAGGTTGCCCAGATGGCGCGGCAGTTTCCCTCGATGTTCATGGGGGCATTCTTGCCCGTCGTCTCGTCCTGGGAGGCGTCCCATGAAGGGTCGCGCATCCGCGCCGCGTATGAAGATGCCAGCCGGTACCTGGCCGCCGCAACTTTCTTCATCGGGATCTTCGCCGTAAGCAGCGAGCGGTTCGTATTTCACCTGTGGCTGAAGCACCATTATTCTGGAGAATATACCGCGCTCATTCTATTAACGCTTGCGGTCTTGGTGAATAACCTCACCCGCGTCGGCACCACCATTTTGCAAGGCATAGCCAAGCCTCGCCAGGAAACCTTCTATGCGGTGATGAGCGCATCCATCAAAGTGGCCATCAGCCTCGCCCTTGCCGCCCGCTTCAAACTGGTGGGCATTCTGCTGGGCACGGCCATCGGCACGGCTATTGGCTCCGTGTACTTTCTGTGGAGCATTCTCCGCTACCTGCGGCTGTCCTGGCGTGAAGGTCTGTGGTCATGGATTGGCCCCATTGTCCTGTCTGCGTCCGTCAGCGGCGGCCTGACCTTCGCTATCAGCCAGCAGGCCCGCCTGCCCGCAGGGAGGGGAGGAACCCTGATTGTCCTCAGCCTTTTAGGCCTCCTGTACACAGGACTGTTCTTTTTATCCCTGCGCCTGTTCAGATTCTACCGCCGTTCCGATTATGAACGGGTCAGGCGCATTTTGCCTGCCCGCTGGATTGCCGCAGCGCAGAAGGTCCGGCTGCTGCCTGTCTTCCGCAACCTGTCGTGAACACCGTTCTGATGGACTTATCCAAATCTGACCACTTCTGACCAAATCTGTCGCCGTCTTCCTGCTTCATCATGCCACCGCTTCTTAGGGCCATGGACCGGTCGTCCACGGGAGGGCACTCCACAG
>JAKAAS010000050.1 GCA_021802225.1 Bacillota bacterium | reverse complement strand
AGGATTCCGTCACCGGAAGGGTAGGCGGGACCGTTAACGCGGCGATGGGCGTGGTGCACTTTGCGTCCCCGGTGCTCAGTCTAGACAAGGTTTTTAGTACACAAGACGTTGAGCAATTTTACCTGCGGGTCGGTGCGGGGCTTGGGCAGGAGCGGCCGGATTTCACAGCAGAGCTGAAGATCGACGGGCTCAGTGTCGTGATCTGGTACCGTGACGGAATTTTGCAGCAGGCCGCTACCCGTGGGGATGGAAACAGCGGGGAAGACGTCACCGCCAATGTGCGCATGATCCGGGACATCCCGCAAACGTTGGCGCAGCCCGTCAGCTTGGAAATTCGCGGGGAGGTGTATATGCCCCGCAGCGCCTTTGAGGCGCTGAACCAGAACCGCGAACAGGAGGGATTGGCTCTGTTCGCCAACCCCCGCAATGCCGCGGCCGGGTCCTTGCGCCAGCTTGACCCGCTGGTGACGGGATCACGGGCGCTGTCTGCGTTTTTCTACCAGATCCGCCAGTGGGGAGACCCGCATGATGCCGTCAGCACGCAGCATGGGGCCCTGGAGTTTTTGGTCGGGCTGGGACTGCCTGTGGAGCCGCACTACCGGTTTTGCGACAGCTATGAGGCCGTGGTGTCTTATGTCCGGCAATGGGAGCACGCACGCCGCGATCTGAATTATGATACGGACGGATTGGTGCTGAAACTCGACAATCTGTCTTTGCAGCCCGTTCTGGGCGACACCCAAAAGGCGCCGCGCTGGGCCGTGGCCTATAAATTCCCTCCGGAAGAGGTGCTGACCCAAATTCTCGCCATTGAGATCTCCGTAGGGAGAACGGGAGTGCTGACTCCTACCGCGATTTTACAGCCGGTGCGGGTGGCCCAGACGACGGTGAGCCGGGCCTCTTTGCACAACGAGGACATCATTCGCGAACGCGATATCCGGGTGGGGGACACGGTGTATGTGCGCAAGGCCGGAGAGATTATTCCGGAGGTCGTGCGGGTGGAAAAAGCCTTGCGCCCCGCGGGCTCGGTGCCCTTCGTCTTTCCGGACCGGTGCCCCGTGTGCGGCTCGCAGGTAGTGCGGCTGCCGGGCGAAGCCGCATACCGGTGCACAGGAGGCATGGCCTGTCCGGCGCAAGTGCGGGAAAGCCTAATCCATTTCGGGTCGCGCGATGCGATGGACATCGAAGGGCTGGGCGAGAAAACGGTGGATCTGCTCCTGGCTGCGGGTCTTGTGGCGCGGGTGGACGACATTTACCGGCTGTCCGCGGACAGTCTCCAGGGACTGCCGCGGTTTGGAGCCCTCTCTTCACAAAAACTGCTGCAAAGCATTGAGGAGAGCAAGCACCGCGCACTGGACCGGCTGATCTTTGCTCTCGGCATGCGCTATGTGGGACAGCGTGTCTCCGCTGTGCTGGCGCATCACTTTCATACCATGGACCAGTTGCAGGCGGCATCGCTGGAAGACTTGGTGCAAGTGGCCGAGATCGGCGAGACCATTGCCGACAGTGTGGTCCACTTTTTTGCGCAGCCGCTGAATCAGGACGTGATGGCCCATCTCAAAGATCTCGGGCTCAACATGGTGGAGCAGGAGAGCGTGGGGGCCCAGACTCCCCTCACCGGGAAGGCCGTGGTCGTCACGGGCACGTTTGTGCAGATTCCCAGAAAAAGTCTGGAAGCGTGGATAGGCCAGATGGGCGGGAAGGTCGCCGCGGCCGTATCCCAGCGCACGGCCCTCGTGGTGGTGGGAGAGAAGCCCGGGTCGAAAGCGGCCAAAGCCCGCGATTTGCAGGTTCCCATCATGACGGAACAGGAGTTCTTGGGCTGGATGGCGGAGTCGGGGTTCATGGTGGTGCGAAAATGAAGGGGGGCGAACATGAGAAACGCTTCGTGAAGAGCAGGGATGTGGGATAAAAGCAGAGTGATGCGCATGCCAGCAGTGAAAAGATTTTTGGCCAGTATCCTGTGTGACGCGGTAGGCGAAGCTGAAGAAGTCGGGACTTGCCCGGCAAGCGGGAAAGTGGGGTAACGAACTCTGCCTCCCGCAGTGACGCGCCTACCTAAAGGATACACAGGGACCCTCCGCTTCAAGGGTTCCATGCGGCCAATATGGGGAGGCCTGTAGCGTATTCGAGCATGGGTAGAAATATTTCCGTCATGCACCGGGTACGTTTGGGTTCGTGTGACGAGGAAGAAACTTAAATAAAAAGAACTGACTGGAGGCGACCGATATGTCTCAGCAAGCGTTGTGGCCAATTAGGGATATTGCTCAGCAATTGAATTTGTCCGCATCGGATATTATCGAGTTCAGCAACAACAAAGCTAAACTTCCTCTGGATATTGTCTATCAGCGGCCGCGCCGCGCGAAACTGGTTTTGATGACCTCGATTAACCCCACGCCACCTGGGGAGGGCAAGACGACAATGTCCATTGGACTGTCCCAAGCCTTGCGCCGTTTGGGAATTGCCGCGACGGCCGTTCTGCGGGAACCGTCCATGGGTCCGACTTTTGGTATGAAAGGGGGGGCCACCGGTGGGGGAAGGTCACAAGCGGAACCGTCTACAGAAATCAACCTCCACTTTACCGGTGATTTTCATGCGATTACGGCAGCCCATAACTTGCTGGCGGCACTGATTGACAATGAGTTGTTTCATGGCAGCCGCTTGGCGGCGGATCCGTCGCGTGTGTTGTGGAAGCGGGTCCTGGATGTAAATGACCGCGCGTTGCGCCATGTGGTCATAGGCCTGGGGGGACCATCCCAGGGGGTGCCCCGGGAAAGTGGTTTTGATATCACTGCCGCATCGGAAGTCATGGCCGTGCTGACCTTATCGAGCAATTTATCTGATCTCAAGCGGCGCCTGGGACGGATGGTGATTGCCAGTCAGGGCGGGGAGATGGTGACCACCAGCGATATTGGTGCCGAAGACGCAATGACAGCTCTTCTCAGTGACGCGATGATGCCGAATCTGGTGCAGACCAGTGAGCATACTCCGGTGATTATGCACGGGGGACCCTTTGCTAACATAGCCCATGGCTGCAACAGTATTGTGGCCACCGAAGCGGGACTGCGATTGTCGGATGTTGTTATCACCGAAGCGGGATTCGGGGCGGATCTGGGAGCGGAAAAGTTTCTGGATATCAAGGCGCCGCTGGCCAGACTGGAGCCGTCTCTGGTCGTTGTGGTCGTGACGTTGCGGGCTCTGCGCTATCACGGAGGCCAGGATCTAGCCCACATGGCAGAGCCCAATCTCGGGGCGCTGCAGGAGGGAATGCCCAACCTACTAAAACATATCGAAAATCTGCACGGATTTGGATTGCCTGTTGTGATCGCTATTAATCAATTTGCGAATGACAGCCCGGAGGAAATCCTGTGGCTGGTGCACGAACTCGGAACAAGGGGGGTTCCCGCTGCCGCCGCTGATGTTTTTGGCCAAGGGGGAGCGGGCGGTTTGGACCTGGCGCGACTAGTGAACAAGCAGCTCGAAAATGATGCCCCCGTTTTCACCCCTCTCTATGCCGATGAGTTGCCACTGACCGAAAAAATTGAACGAATTGTGACACGGATTTATGGCGGCAGTGGTGTGGAATACAGCGCTAGCGCTGTAGGTACTCTGAAAAAACTCCACAAATGGGGAGAAGAGGGCCTGAAAGTGTGTATAGCCAAAACGCAGTACTCACTTAGTGACGATCCTAAGCGTCTAGGTTGTCCGCAAGGCTTTAAAGTCTCTATCCGCGATATTGATATTGCGCGGGGAGCGGGATATATTGTTCCGCTAGCGGGTGCGATGATCCGGATGCCAGGGTTGCCTAAAGAGCCATCTGCGTATCACGTGAAGGTGGATGAGGCCGGCGTCATTTATGGCATTCGCTAACCTCTCTGGCGGCATTCGAGTGGTATGGCCGCCATAACACGCAGGTGCGCTGGCTACATGGTCATGTCACTCGCCGAATGATTGAGTGACCGACCAGAATCCGGAGTATTGTGGGGGTGCGACCTTGCGTTGGGTCGCCGACCAGTTAGTCCAAAAGATGTTGACTTACAGCAGAGTCCGTGTAGTTATGGAGTCTGTAGACATTGTGCACAGGTCCTGCGACGAGCCCCGTTCACTTTCATGCTGTATTGTGGAACCCTTTTAGTGATAGCCGCGCAGAGGACCCCACTCGCCCGATTCAGGCTAGCTAGAAAAGCCAGCCTAAATCGGTGCACACAAAACTCTTGACACTCCCTCCCTTGGGTGAGTCGCACTTAGATGAGGACACTGGTTGGTAGCGAAGGCATCCGCCCGCAAGTAAGTGCGACTTTCCACAAGGAGGGTGATCACAGGTTGCCCTTTTTTGTAATCCACGCTGGTCCGAAAGTGCTCACTGGGACCACGCAGTCCCTGATTTATCGCGCCCGGAGCCTCCACCGTTGGCTGCGGCACGCGGTCTTCCAGAAGAACCGGAGATTTCTCCGTACGCATGCGAGGCGTGCCGCCGATACGATTTTCCATGGTCCAAAGTTCTTTTAGCCCGATGGGGGTTTGCAGAATGGTACAGCACCCACTGCATGAATCCTGCACCTGATCCCGCAGAGGAGATAAAAGATCAAGGATTATAAGGAGGCCCGAAAATGGAGACACGCAAGACCTTGAAGGCCCATGCACCCCATGCGGGCTGGGCGCTGGCTGTGATTGTGACCGGCGTCCTGGTGGCGGCGGTGGATACCACCATTGTGATTCTTGCGATGCCAACGATGATGAAGGCCCTGCATGCCAATCTCACGGGCGTGGTCTGGGTCATTATGGCCTATCTGCTGGTGATCACTCTGCTGGCCACCCAAGTGGGGCGTCTGGGCGATATGTTTGGCCGCGTGCGCATGTACGAGCTAGGTTTTCTCGTCTTTGTTCTCGGTTCATTTCTATGCGGGATATCCTCCACTGAAAATGCTCTCATCGGGTTTCGTATTTTGCAGGGTATTGGCGGTGCTCTGATTAGCGCCAATTGCGGTGCGGTGATCGCGGACACCTTCCCCCCGTCCCAACGGGGGAAGGCATATGGACTTACCAGCATAGGATGGAACCTGGGCGCGATTTTAGGTATTTTACTAGGGGGCATTATTACCACGTACTTCTCCTGGCGTGATATATTTCTGATCAATGTGCCGATTGGGCTAGCGGCTGTCGTGGTGGCGTGGTTTGTGTTGCAGGAGCGCGGCGAACGCCAAAGTCGCCAGATCGACTGGTGGGGCATGATCTTGCTGGGACTGAGTCTCTTCCTGATACTGTTGACAATGGTGCAGTGGACGTCGCAACCCTTTACGGGCCGCATGGGGGTGGAATGTCTCGCCGGACTCGTGTCCTTAGGGGTATTTGTTCTCGTGGAAGCCCGCCAAACCGCACCGATGATTCACCTAGCGCTTTTTCACAACCGGGAGGTGACGGCCTCGCTGCTTGCGGCTTTCTTTCAGGCCGTTGGGAACTTTGCGGTATTATTTCTGGTGATCATGTACTTGCAAGGATTGCGGCAATTGACACCCCTTAACGCCGCTTTGCTGCTCGTGCCCGGCTATCTGGTGGGAGGCATCTTGGGACCGTTCGCCGGGAGGCTGTCGGACAAAATTGGGTCAGCCATCCCGGCCACAATCGGATTGGGCATCCAGGCGGTTGCCATGTTGCTCTATGCGCATTTGGGATTGGACAGCCCCTTTTGGTGGATTATGAGCATTAGTATTGTCAATGGTATCGGCAATGACGGGTTCTTTCCGGCCAACAATGCTGCCGTCATGAAGGCATCTCCCCCTGGTTCTTACGGTATCGCTTCCGGAATGCTGCGCACCTTTACCAACGTGGGTATGGTGCTGTCTTTCGCATTGGCGATGCTGGCCGCTGCCACCAAAATTCCCCGGAACGTTGCCTATGCTATTTTCGTCGGCACGACCAATCTGCAGGGTCCTTTAATGATCGCCTTTAACCACGGAATCCACAGAGCCTTCACTCTCGCTATAGGTCTCATGGTGGTGGCAGGAATTTTTTCGTACCGGGGTCGATAGCTCCGGATGAGCCCCTCGAGGATCCCGCCAACACAAACTCCACCTGCTCCACAATCAGGATCGAGATTGAGAGGTCCGTATAACGGAAGAAGATGTTTTTTCCATATGTTTGGCGCTATGACCACTGGAGGATGGTCGGCAGACGGTCCGCTTTTTATAGGGATTAAGTTGGCCGGAACCGTGATGGGGACCAGTATGGCTGAGGAAAGATCTGCGGGCGCTAAGAAAGGGCGAACTCTATCCGGTTTCAACAACCAGTTATTGTCAGGGAGGTAATGGTCATGGCCTCCCGGGCCACGGTGTTACGATCCGAAGCTCCTTCCATCATAAAGTTGACCTCGGGTCAGCAGCCCAAAGGTCACGCCGACCAGCTTGTGCGCCGGCGGCATCAGCGCCCGCTTGTGCGGGTGATGGGCGGCCGCGGATCCAGCAGACCAACGGTGACGTTGTTAAAATAGAATCACGAGCAACTGATCGCATGCGCGCACGGGCAGACCCATGCACGCATGCTGTATTACCCTCCTGAACCATAAAGAAACAGCGGAATCCCGCAGGGGACTCCGCTGTTTCTTTATGGTTGAAAGTTTTTGACCGGCCTTGCCAGGAATGGAAGGTGGGTGTCAAGACAAAGGACCATGAAAAAGTTATCACGGCTCGCTGCTATTTATAGCGGTCAACTTGTTTTGGGGTGGCGCGCCGTCCTTTGGGGTACCGGTTCATCCTCAAGGCAATGTAAATGTGCTGGCGCGGTCTTCGGCGTATTGCGACAAGGTCGATTGTGATTTTCTTCCCGAAAGCAGTGGGCCCGCTCTATCCGGTTATTCGCATTGATGCTTCCGGGCCGATTGATTGGGGCGGTACGGCCCATTTGGGAGATTTGTTTAAAGCAGTCAACTTAGGTCAGTTGCCCAAGTTGACTGCTCTTAGCGGAAGTTTACTAGCGGGAGAATGTGGTCAATCGTCTAGAGAAACAAAGATGTTCTTTGTTTCCGTGTAGTGATCGAAGGCTTCCATACCTAGTTCGCGTCCTAGGCCACTTTGCTTAAAGCCGCCGAATGGAGCCTCCAGGTGGACGCTTTTAATGCTGTTGACGCTCATGACGCCAGTACGCACAGCCGCTGCGACTCTAAGAGCTTGGCCCACAGAGTTCGAGAATATGGAGCCAGCCAGACCATAGGGCGTGTCATTGGCCAGTCTGATGGCCTCCTCTTCCGTATCAAAGGCCTGGATGGAGCTGACAGGGCCAAAAATTTCCTCGCGGACAATCGCCATTTGTGAATTGACGTTGGTAAATACCACGGGAGCGAGGTAATAGCCTTGGTCCGGCACAGTCCGGTCTTCAGGCTCCATCGCCAGTGTGCCCCCTTCTTCCAGGCCTAGGTCAATGTAATGCGAAACGCGGTTGCGATGCGCCTGGGAAACAAGAGGACCGACTGCCGTGTGAGGATCAAATGGGTTTCCGACGCTTAATGATTTCACGTTGCGTACAAAAGCTTCGGTGAACGGTTCAAGAATTTTGCGCTCAACGAGAACCCGGCTCCGGGCGCAACAGTCTTGGCCAGCATTGCCGTATGCAGACTGCACAGCAAGTTTGGCAAAACGCTCAATATCTATGCCGCTAAACGCAATGGTAGGAGATTTGCCCCCCAGTTCCAACGACACGCGCTTGATTCCAGGCGCTGCGAGTTGCAAAATGCGAGTGCCTGTGGTGGTCTCGCCTGTAAATGCAATCTTGTCAACCCTGGGGTCGGATACGAGGGCTTCCCCAACTTCACTGCCGGGGCCGGGAGTCACGTTAAATATTCCATCAGGAATTCCCGCTTCGGCTGTTAATTCACCCAGTGCCAAAGCTGTGAGGGGAGTGTAGCTGGCTGGCTTCACAATGACACTGTTGCCAGCCGCCAAGGCTGGAGCGACTTTCCATGCGGTAATTAAAAACGGAAAGTTCCATGGAACGATTAGGGCGACCACCCCTACGGGAACACGAAGGGTGTAATCCAAACCCTTGGCGGAGACAGGAATCGTATGGCCGAAAATCTTATTCGCTGCACCGGCATAATACTCAAAGCAATCCGCTGCTGTATGGACTTCATCAAGAGAATCCTGGAAAGTTTTGCCGCCTTGCCGCGTTTCCCATTGAGCCAAAACATCTGCGTTGTCATGAATTAAAGTGGCTAGACGGTACAAGACTTTTCCGCGAGCCGTCGCGGAAATTCCACTCCACTGCTGACTATCGAATTGGCGTTTGGCGATGCCGACGACCTGGTCCACATCTTCTGAGGAAAGTTTGGATACCTCAGCTAGGCGCAACCCGGTGGCTGGTTCGTCCACGCTGAATTTTTGTCCGCTGATACTGTCGGTCCACCGTCCATTTATCCAAGCCTGCCATACAGAACGTTCGCTGGAAACCATCGGATCAATCACCCCTCTTTGTGTAATGACAGCCCTCAAGCAAGGGCGTCGACTCCTGTTATCGAGCCTCCGCATTAATCATAGTCTATTGAGTCAGACCGGGAGCGCGTGCCATAATGGGTTCTTTCATTACGGTCGCGGGGATCCACTGTCCCATCACTTCGACACTAACGCGCTCACCCACCTTGATGTGCAGCGGCAGATAAGCATACGCTAGGCTTTGCTGAAGAGAATAACCATAGCCGCCGCTTCTAACGCGTCCTATGACATCTCCTTGAAATTGAACGGGCTC
>JAKAAS010000049.1 GCA_021802225.1 Bacillota bacterium | reverse complement strand
CAGTGCCAGGCCCGCTTCCACATCTCCCCCCACCGTGTTGAGGATCAGCAGCAGTCCCTTGATGTCTTTGCTTTCCTCAATAGCGACCAGCTGCGGGATGACGTGTTCGTACTTCGTTGTCTTGTTTTGTGAGGGCAGCACCACATGCCCCTCAATCTGCCCGATAATCACCATGGTGTGTATGGGTGATTTGGCAGTAGGGATCTTGGCCGTGCCAAATTCCTGAATATTTTCCGCCGTATCCTGCTGGCCTTTCCTGTGCCGTGATTCTGGAATATGGGGCTCTTCCGCTTCTTCGTTACTCACATGATAGCCTTGTCGCACTGTTTTGTGTCCCCTCCTCCAATGACTGCGATTTTAGTGTTTGACAAAGGCCGGATTTCATACGCGCAGGGGTTCGGTCAGGAATTTCGGACAGGGGGTGCTGGCAGACGAGTTTTCATCATATCTTTTAGCAGTGAGGTGCCACGCCATGCCCAACCGTGCTTTCCCCTGGATACCGCCTCTTTATGCCGTGCTGGCGAAGACCGTGCAGGCCGGGGTGCCGCCATTCTTTCTCGCCCTCGGTGTCACCCTAGGCGGGGGCCTGATCGGGTCCGTAGGGTTGTGGCTCGCAGGAAGAGGGCCCCAAGATCCCGCCCAAGCTGCCTACCGCATCCGGATCTGGGCTGTGGCCATCGCCATAGGGGGCACGCTGACAGCCCTGGAACACCTCGAAAAGGGATTTTTTGCGCGGGCTTTGCCCGCGCTCGTCCGTGACGGGATCGCGATCGCCATGGCCTATCTAGGCGCCCAGACGGGCTACTGGCTTCTCAACTGGCTCGTCAGCCTGTGAAGCCGCGCTGGCCGGCCCCGGTCGCAGGCTTTCTGCTGGGATTGTTGCTCGGGCTGGCGCTGATGCAAGCCTTGGGCGTCAGGGAACGGATGCAGTCCGACCTCGCGGCGAGGAAGTGGCAGACTGAGGCGACGCAGTGGCACAGCGAAGCCAAACGTTTGAAAGATGAGGTCGGACGCATCAACAAGAATGCCCGGCCCCACCTGTATATTCAGGATGTCGCCGTCATTGTGACCCAGTCTCCCGTGCCCCAATCGGAAGTGGTCGAAGCCCTCTCACCGTATACCCAGGCGCTGCTGGGCCTTTCCCTCGACTATCTGAAAACGCCGGTAGTATTTCACCTCTTCAACCACCGCATCATTAATATTGGCACCCGCCTTTACCGCATTCATGTGGACGCCCTGCTGCTTGGTCCCCACAGTGAGCTCATGATCTCCTTGCGCCCAGAACCCGGTTCGGCCAGCACATGAAAAGGCAGCAGCCCAACACGGGGCTGCTGCCTGTTCCGAAATGGCCTATACTTCCATGATAATCGGCAGGATCATGGGCCGACGTTTAGTGCGGTCCCACAAAAAGCGCCCCAGGGTATCTCGCACGACACCCTTGATGGCCGACCACTCGGTTAAACTTCCACCTTCCATGGCCGTCAGCGCCGTCTTAACCCGGTTGCGCGCCTCGTCCAGCAACGCTTCCGACTCCCGGACATAGACAAACCCCCGGGACACAATATCCGGGCCGGATACCAGCAGCCCGGACTGGGCATCCATTCCGACCACGACAATCAGAATCCCGTCATTCGACAGCTGCTTGCGGTCCCGCAGGACAATATTTCCCACATCGCCCACACCGAAACCATCCACCAGCACTTTGCCCGAAGGCACCTGTCCTATCAGTTGCATCGTGTCCGGCGTCAATTCGAACAAGCTCCCGTTGTCCCCAATGAGAATATGGCTGGGATCCATTCCGATATCACGCGCCAATTGGGCATGGTGCACCAGATGGCGGTATTCCCCGTGGACGGGAATAAAGAATTTGGGCTTGACCAAATTCAGCATCAGCTTCAATTCTTCTTGGCACGCATGTCCGGACACGTGAATGCCCAGGTCCCTCCCGTAAAACACGTCCGCTCCCAGCCGGTAGAGGTTGTTGACCGTACGCGACACCATCTTCTCGTTTCCGGGAATGGCTGTAGCGGAAATGATGACCGTGTCTCCGGCGTAGATCTCGACCTTTTTATGGTCGGAAGTGGAAATCCGCGTCAACGCCGACATCGGTTCTCCCTGCGAACCCGTGGTGAGTATAAGGGTCTTGGTGGCGGGCTGACGCAGCACGGCGTCTAAGGACATCCATGTGCCTTCGGGAAAGTCCAGGTATTTCAGCTCAATCGCTTTCTGCACGATATTTTCCATACTGCGCCCGACAACAGCCACATGCCTGCCATGACGGACGGCCGCTTCCACCACTTGCCGGATGCGGTGAACCTGGGATGCGAACGACGAAACCAAGACCCGTCCCTTCGCCTGTTCAATAATGCGGTCCAGAGTTTTGCCCACAGTCTTTTCAGAAGGCGTGTAGCCGGGACGCTCAGCATTGGTGCTGTCTGCCAGCAGCAGGAGCACACCTTCGGATCCAACCTGGGCGATTTTGTGAAAGTCTGCCACGCGCCCATCCACGGGGGTGTGGTCAAACTTAAAGTCTCCCGTGTGCACAATGGTGCCAACCGGGTTGCGGATAATCAGTCCTGTCGCATCCGGAATTGAATGGTTGACGCGGAAAAACTCTACGGAAAAGCTCCCGACCCGCACTGTGTCCCCGGGTTCCACGGGGTGGGATTTGGGATGGAGCCCTACCTGGTGCTCTTGCAACTTCATCTCGATAATGCCCATTGTCAGCCGCGTGCCATAAATGGGAACCTGAATCTGTTTGAGGAAATACGGAATGCCGCCAATATGATCTTCGTGTCCATGCGTCAGGAAAATCGCGCGCACCCGATCTTTATTCTCCAAGAGATACGTAATATCGGGCAGAACCAAATCAATGCCAGGCATATCCACTTCGGGAAAAGCCAGCCCGCAGTCGATAAGGATGATGTCATTGCCATAAGCGACAGCAGCGATATTCTTGCCAATTTCTCCTAATCCCCCTAAAGGGATGAACTGTAATTTACCGGGTCCTGGGCGTGCCAGTGTAACCCACCTCCTATTTATCCCGCACACGGAGCAGATCAAAATGCCCCTAGCCGTCCGACTAGGGACTTATGCCAGGGGCACTTGATTTGAGGCGGCGGTTTCAGCTCCGTCCCGTGCCATGCTGATCCGCTCACACCTTTTGACCACCGAGCACTAAGTCGTTGCGGTAATTATACCGCTATTCGGTCCCGGCATGCAATGACTTTTACACTTTCGCCTGAGCTCGGCGAATCTGCTTGGCATGGAGGTAAGCCGTCCACAGTCCCCCAAAGACTGCGTCGTCCGGGGTCACGAGAGGCATGCGGACCTGTCCGGGAGCCAAGGACAGCCGGTTCAGCAGCCATTTAAGGGCAATGGGATTGGAGACGACAAACAACTGTTTAAACAACGGCCACAAGTCGGCATGTAGAAGTTTGGCATCCTCCACCTGTCCTGCCAGGAATAGTTCTGTCAGCCTCTCCATTTCCTGTCCAACGACATGGGATGCTACGGACACCACGCCGTAGGCCCCCACCGCCAAACTGGCCAGATAGAGCCCGTCATCACCCGAATAGACCGGAACATCGGAAGACAGCCGCTGCCGCAGCCGGATGATCTCTTCCACCGTCCCTGAAGCCTCTTTGACAGCAAAGGGCACCCGGGCCTTGCGCGCTATTTTGGCGACCGTGTCCGCCTCCACCATGCTGGCTGTGCGTGACGGCACGTTATACAGCATCGCTGAGCAGGAAATATGGTTTAAAATTTCCGCAAAATGGCGCACCAGTCCTTCCTGGGTCGGCTTGTTGTAGTACGGGGAGACAATCAGCACTCCATCGGCACCCCAATCTTCAGCCGCAATGGCCAGCTCCACGGTGCTGCGGGTATCGTTTGTTCCACAGCCCAGCCATACTGGAATCTGGTCGCCTACCCCTTCCCGCACCGCCTGGTAAAGCTCTAGACGCTCCTCCACGCTGAGGCTGAACGCTTCCCCTGTCGACCCTGCCAAAATCAGACCGCCTGTGCCATGCGCCGCCAAATGGCGGGACAACTCCGCGGCAGCCTGTGCGTCCAGCTCTCCGTCTGGAGTAAAAGGTGTGATCATTGCAGTAAAAATGCGCGGCCATTTCATCGTTCCGGCACCTCCTCCGCCAAATGAAACTGTTTGTGCAGCGATGCCACTGCCCGTTCCATGTCACACCGGTGCAGCAGCAAAGTGATTGTAGAGTGCGAATCTGCAGACTGCAGAATCTCAATATCCGATTGCGCCATCGCAGCCATCACCCGTCCCACCACACCGGGCAACCCCTGAATGGCCGAGCCGACAATCGACACTTTGGCGCGATCATCGAATGCTTCATAGCTAAAGTTGACCGCGTCGAGCGCGGCTGCTGTGACCTCTGTCTTTTCCGGAGGCACACAAAAATAGACCTGATCGGGAAAGAGGTTAATCAAGTCCACAGATACGCCCCGCTCGCCCAGTGACATAAATAGCCGGAAAGCCCAGTCTTTGTGCATGCCCACCGACGGCGCTACGCGAAATTGCATCAGGTGCTCCAACTGGGTAATCCCGGTGACGGCATGGTCCGGATCGCGGTGGCCCCAGGGGTCGAGGGTGCCCTGGCCAGACGCGATGAGGGTCCCCAAAGATTCGGAAAACGTGGAGCGCACACGGATTGTCACGCCAAACTGACGTCCAATCTCCACCGCCCGGGGATGAATGACTCTGGCGCCCAGATTGGCCAGCTGAAAGACCTCTTCATAATCCAGCGCCGCAATAGTGCGCGCCTCGGGGACAATACGGGGGTCAGCTGTCTTAATGCCGTCGACGTCGGTGAAAATATCGACAACATCGGCCCCGAGGGCCGCCCCCAGCGCCACGGCGGTCGTGTCGGAGCCGCCCCGCCCCAGGGTGGTGATCTTCCCGCCCTGCGTCCTTCCCTGAAATCCTGCAATAACCGGCACTATTCCCTGCGCGGTCAGATCTTCCAGTGCTGTCGGAATGACCTCAATGATGCGGGCGTCGCCGAAGCTGGCATCTGTCACAATTCCCGCTTCGCCCCCCGACAGGGCCTTCGCCTGAAGGCCAGTGGCCCGCAGGTGCCCGGCCACAATCACGGCGCTGATCACCTCTCCACAGGAAATCAAGAGGTCGCGCTCCTCCAGAGGCGGCTGGCCCTGATCTTGAAGGAGACCCAGCAGAGTGTCTGTGGCGTAAGGATCTCCCAGCCTGCCCATGGCTGACACGACGACAATGACCTGGTGACCTTCCGTGACCGCCTTGTGCACCCAGTGCGCCACCACATCGCGGCGCCCATGGTCACGGACTGATGTGCCGCCGAATTTCTGAATCACCAAAGACACAGGGATTCCCCTCCTCGTCAGGCCCACCGGGACATCAGTGTCTCAACAATTTGCACGGCATTGGTCGCCGCGCCTTTCCGCAGATTATCTGCCACGATGAACATGTGCAGACCTTGGTCGACAAAGAGATCCCGCCGGATGCGCCCGACCAGCACCATATCCTGCCCAGCGGCATCTAAGGGCGTGGGCACAGCGCCCCGGCTTGGATCATCCACAACGATAACACCAGGAGCCCCGGCTAGCAGTTCGCGCACGTCCTCCACGGCAAATGGCTTCTCAGTCTCCACATAAACGGATTCAGCATGGGACACGAACACGGGTACACGGACTGCAGTCGCACTGACAGGCAGGGCGTCCCCAAAAATTTTTTGGGTTTCCCTCGTCAATTTCCATTCTTCCCCGGTATAATCCTCATCGCCGAATTTGTCGCAATACGCAAGCGTGTTAAACGCGATCGGGGTCGGGTAGGTTGTGGGGATGACAGGCTGCCCCTCCAAAGCCTGGCGGGTTTCTCGCTGCAAGGTGTCCATGGCTTCGCGGCCGGTTCCCGACACCGCCTGATACGTGGATACGATCACCCGCGTCAGGCCATACTGGCGGCGCAGAGGTTCAAGCGCCACCACCATCTGAATCGTGGAGCAATTGGGCGAAGCGATGATCCGTGACTCGCCGATAGCGCCTGGATTCACCTCAGGGACCACCAAGGGTACGCTGGGGTCCATCCGAAAATAGCTGGACTTGTCGACCACAGTCACACCGTGGCGGGCGGCTAGCGGGGCGTAGCGCTGACTTGCCTCATTGCTAGCCGCAAAGAAAGCGACATCTATGGAATCCCAGTCGGCGGATTCTACACTCTGCACGGGTATGGACCGTCCGCGAAAATCCACAGACCGGCCATGGCCTTCGGTTGCCAGAGCGGTCAGAGACCTGACGGGAAAATCCCGCTCCGTGAGGATGTCAATAATTTTCTGGCCCACCAGTCCCGTGGCCCCCACAATCGCGACGCGCAATTCCTTCACGTGATTCGTCACTCCTAAGTTATCAATTCCATGGCACTAGCATCGGTTGCATCTGTTCCTGACGCCAAGCCGCTTGCACGGCCGGGACAATCAGTTCCAGATGCGCATCGATAGACCGTGGTTTACGTACCGGATCGTCTTGTCCAAATGGCACAAAGTAGATATTGCGAGCACTGAGCAGACGTCCTAAATTCACAGCATTGAGACCCAGCAAATCATTTGAGGTGATCGCCAGCAGCACAGGGCCCCCATTGCGCAACTGGGCTTTGACCGTCATTGTCACCGGGGAGTCATTGATGGCATTGGCAATTTTCGCCAGAGTATTCCCCGTGCACGGCATCACCAGCACCACGTCAAACCAGTGCTGCGGGCCGCTCGGCTCCACCTCGGGAATTGTGGTGAGAATCTCCTGGTCCGTGACTTTGGCAATTTCTTCTGTCCAATACTCCCCAGAGCCAAACCTGGTGGTGACGTGAAGGATGCTGGGCGAGAGAATAGGTGTGACAGCCGCACCGTGGTCAACCAATAGTTTCATTGTAGCGACAGCCCGGTGCATATTGCAATGGGATGCCGCCATGGCTACGCCAATTTTTACCCCGTTTAGCGAACGATCTTCCATTTGTTCATCTCCTCTCCTGATGCGTCGGCATTGCGGCGCTGTCCTGAAGAATAAACGCCAAGGTTTCCCAGATGATTTCAGCTGCCCGTCTCGGGGCGACATCGCCCGGCACGCCGAGATAGGACTCATACCGCGCCATTATGCGCTGGTCCCGCTCCAGCCCCGCGGCCAGGCCGCCGGGTTTTGATGCTAGGTCAATAATCCAGGCCGGATCAGTAGCGTCAACCCAGTCCCGGTTGATAATGGGCACAGGAATCGTATTGAAAAGTCCATCAAGCGGCGGGCACCACGCCGGGTCCAGCGGGTGCACGGGAAATCCCATAGCCGAAGCCATCGCCCGTTTTTCTACTGACCTGTCGAAAATTTCCACCAAGGCCCCGTAGCTTTGCAGGCGCAGGGCCAGAATGGATCCCACCCGTCCAAACCCTAAAATTCCCAGCGGGCGGTGGTACAAGGTCAACCCCGAGCGGCCAATTGCCGACCGGATAGCTCCCTCGGCCGTGGGCACGGTATTCAACCACATGAACGTGGTCTGATTGCGGTATTCGACAGTCGTAATGCCGCACGTTGCCGCCCACTGGCTGACACGGGGGGCAATCAGCCCAGCCGCCACCAGCCCTCCGGGTCCCATACGGGCCATAAAATCCGGGGTCAGGGTGACGGTGCCGTCAACCGTCCGCATGGAGCCGTCTCCATCAATTCCTGTCATGGGACCGATGAAAATTGCCACGGGCTCTCCGGCCGCATGGTAGGGCGCAATACCAGAAACTGAAAATCCCCAGGTTTGGACTAGAAATCCCTGCTCCTCCAAGAAACGGCATAGCCAGGCGTCCCGCGCATCGCCGCCTGCCACTACAACGCGTGTTGACACATTCCCATCCCTTTCTGTAATCGCTCATCCTCTTCTGTCACTATACGGAAGTCTCGGGCGATAGTTCCGCCGTTTCGGGTTGCCATAACTTCCCATGGCTTAGTTGTGCGACCTGATTCCGGCAGCATCCCCAGTGAACTTCCAAAAGGGATTCACCCCGAAACCGTGGGCTGGCAATGGCCAAAACCGCCTTGGACAGGAAAAAGCCCGGGACAGTGAGTCCCGGGCTAATCTGAAGCCAAAAGCTTTCTCAGTGGACATGAATATCGGACGCCCCGTGGTCTTCAAAAAGCCGTTGAGCTTTATCCACCTCGGGGGCGTCCGCCCGCACCATCAGCAGAATGTCGCCTTCCTTCAGCCGCCTCTCGTAGCCGTGGCTTTCGTTGCTGGGAATCCCGTAATCCACCAGGGCGCCAGCCACGCCTCCCGCCACAGCGCCCGTCAGAGTCGCCGCCAGCGGGCCTGCCGCGATAATCGGCCCGACACCCGGGATTGCCAGGGCGCCGACCCCAGCCAGCAAGCCTGTCACCCCGCCCAAAGTTCCGCCCCAGCCGATACCGTTTCCTAAATTGTGCATGCCGTCTCCCGGATGTCCCTCGCGGACTTTGCCGTCGTGGCGCGCCACCAAAGAGATATCCTTTTCCGGCACGCCCCGTTTCTTCAGGACATCCACGGTTTCCTCCGCATCATGGTGATTCTTAAAAGCTCCTACCACGGTTTTCTCCAAACTAACCCCTCCTTTTCAGGTGACCGGGGTTAGTATGCCCGACTGCTGACAGGAGCCGGTATTCAATTTTCTCCAAATTCGGCGGGCTGTGCAGTCTCATCCAGGTCGACAATCATCACCTCTGGCCCGATGCGGCGGATGACCCGCCACGGGATCACCG
>JAKAAS010000048.1 GCA_021802225.1 Bacillota bacterium | reverse complement strand
ATGGGTCACTACGCTGGTAGGCGTGACAGGAGTCAATGGAGGCATCGGCGCCGCGCTTGTCCAGGTGCTCGAAGAGCATGGGGTCACCGTGGCGGGTTTCGCCAGGAATCCTCTGGAGGGGCAATACCGTCTGGATGTGACTTGGGAGAGTGGGAATATCGACTTCGCCATGCGCGCGGCTCTAGGTGGGGAGGGTCAGTATGAGGCATGGATCAATTTGGCCGGTGCAGACATCCTCAGCAAAGGGGTGCGCAGCCTCTCATACATGACGCGTCTGGACATGCTGTGGAGAACCGATGTGGAAGGGACGGTCAAGTGCAGCCGCGCTGTAGTACCGTACCTGTGCCCGGGCGGCCTCATTGTCAACATGGCCTGGGATGAGGCGGTGACCGGCGCCAAAGGGGAGTCCGCGGAGTTGTACGGGACAGCGAAGTCTGCCGTGCTGGGGTTTAGCGCCAGTCTGGCGCGGTCTTTGGCCCCTCACCGCCGGGTTTGCGTGGTGTCTCCCGGGTGGGTCCGAACCCGTTGGGCGGACAGTTTGAGTTTGGAACAGCGGGAGCGCCTCGTCAAGGGGAGTGCAGGCCGGCGGTGGATCTCCGCCCGAACCGTGGCAAATGCCGTGTATGACCTGCTGCACTCACCCGGACAGACGGGGCAGGTCATCACAGTCCGTTAACTGAAAGGGTGTCGGCATGGAGTATCCGAGATTAGTGGTGGCAGCGCCCAGAAGCGGGGAAGGGAAGACGACGCTGTCATTGGCGTTGATGGCGGCCCTGACACGCCGCCATCAACGGGTGCAAGGGTTCAAGGTAGGTCCCGATTATATCGACCCCGCTTATTACGCCTTAGCGAGCGGCAGGGCGGGCCGCAATGTTGACGCCTGGATGGGCGCGGACGCGAGTGAGGTGATGCGCAGCTTCTGCCGGGGAATGCAGGGTGCTGATATCGCTGTAGTTGAAGGCGTGATGGGATATTATGATGGGAAGGATTCTAACCATCAAGAGGCGAGCACGTGGCACGTGGCCGATTTGCTGCAATCCCCCACCGTGCTCGTGGTAGACGGCCAGAGGAGCGGGGGCAGCCTGGCAGCTGTCGTCTGGGGCTTTCAGCATTTGGTGGAGCCCAGCCACATTGCAGGCGTGGTGGTCAACCACGTCAACGAACGCCATTACAGGCTGCTGCAAGAAGCGATCGGGCGGGCGACGGGACTGCCATGCTATGGTTACCTTCCCTTTGACGCCACCGTGTCTGTGTCGGAGAGAGCTCTGGGAATTTTGCCAGCCGGGGAAAACCCGGGGGCCCAAGCCATGATGGGCAGGCTCGCGGCACTGGCAGAAAGCACCCTGGACATTCCCGCTCTCGTGGCGCTGGCGCGCGGGGCCCCGCCGCTGGAATGCCGGCCGGCGCCGGGCGCCGCGGGCAAACCGCAGACGCACCGTCGGGTGACTATAGCGGTGGCCCAAGATCAGGCGTTTAATTTTTACTATCCTCAAAACTTCGAATTGCTCGCAGACCTGGGAGCAGACATTGTTCCTTTCAGCCCGCTGGCAGGCGAGGAGATTCCCGGGGAGGCTCAGGCCCTGTATTTGGGCGGAGGATTTCCGGAGATCTATGCCCAGGAGCTCAGCGCACAGCAGGGGTTGCTATCGAACTACCGCCGCCGTATCTTACAGGGTATCCCCACGCTGGCCGAATGCGGGGGCTACATGTTCTTGGCAGAGAGCCTGCGGGGCACGGATGGCCGGGTGTATCCCATGGTGGGGGCCATACCTCATGCGACGGAAATGTGCAACACACTGCAAGCGGTCGGCTACCGCACTATTAGTCTATTGGGTCCAGGGCTGTTTGGCGATGGGTCCCTGTTTCGCGGACACGAATTTCACTATTCCCGCACGTCCCGCCAGCAAGGCCCCGCAGCCTATTCGCTCGAGGGGCGACGGGGCACGGCGGACAGCGGGTATCGCTCAGAACGCCTCGTGGCGGGATATGCGCATTTTTACTTGCCGTCCAATGTCGCGGCCGTCAGCGGCTGGCTCAAAGCGGCGCGTTCCTGCTCCTGAGGCCAAAGGGATCAGTGAAGGAGGCAGGGACAGCTTTTCGGCTGTCCCTGCCTCCTTCATATTTCAAGAATGCGGAGCTTGGCGGGGAGGCGGGGAACAAAACCTGCCCGTCCTAGTTCAGTGAGCTGGAGGCCAAGTCCGGTCCGGCGCCCATGCGGTACTGAGCTCCCAGAATAAGAACACCGCCCAGAACCAGCAGCACCGTCATGAAGGCCAGTCCGGCAAACATGCTGTTATGGCTGACCGTCAGCAGGTATCCGACCATGAACGGGCCAAGGAAACCCCCCAGGTTTCCCAGACCGTTAATCAGTCCCATGGATGATCCCAAGGCATTGGGTCCGACAATCAGGGGCGGGAGGGTCCAGAAGACGCCCAGAAATGCCATGACGCCCGCTTCTGTCAGGGAAAGGAAGATCATGGCGAGAACGGGGCTGGACGTGCCCACTGCCGCGGAGAGCAGGAGGGAGACTCCCGCCGCTATCAGCGGTATGGCGATATGCCACTTGCGCTCTCCCGTGCGGTCAGAATGCTTCGAGTTGAGCCACAGGGCCAGTACGGCCACGATGTACGGCAGGGTGCTGAGCAGCCCTACGCCTGTAGGGCCGAGGGACGAGAGGTTTTTGACGATCGTCGGCATCCACAAGGTCACTCCGTAGAGGCCGGTGACTCCTAGAAAATAGACGGCCACCAACAGCCAGACCTGTCCATTCACGAAGGCCTTGCGCCAATTATCCGCCACTGGGCGCAGGGTTTTGGCGTCCTCGGCGAATTTGGCCCGAAGATAGTCGCGTTCTTCCGTACTCAGCCACTTCGCAGTTTCGGGGGAATCATCAATGAATATCCACCATACCCCGGCCCAAATCAGAGCAGGCAGCCCTTCAAGGTAAAATAGCCAGCGCCACGACATGTGGGCCAGAATGAGGCCAGCCACTGGGGACATGATGATGGCAGCCACGGGAAGGCAGAACATCCAGTAAGAATTAGCCCGGGCCCGCTCGTCGAGGGGAAACCATTTGGCTAACAGGGCCAGTGTGGCCGGCCATACCCCGCCTTCCGCCACCCCTAGCAAAAAGCGCACCGTCAGCAGTTCCGGAACATTTTGAACCGCTCCTGTCAGTATGGCAAACACGGCCCAGAATAGGAGGGAGATGGTGACGAATTTTTTAGCGCTCCAGTTCACTCCCCAGTGGCCGCCCGGGATCTGCAAAAAAAGATAGCCAAAGAAGAAAATGCCTCCAGCCAGTCCCGCCATGGTAGCGGTGGTGCTCAGGCTTTTCTCCATGCCGCTGAATCCGAATCCAATGTTGATACGGTCCATAAATCCAATAGTGTACATCAGGAAAGCGACAGGTATAATTCTGGTCCACCGCTGGCGCGGCGCTGTGCGGTAATTTGTCCGACTGGATGAATCCAATGTCAGCGTCCCCCTTTGCCGGTATCTTCCGGTTAGTCCTGCCAAAAATTCGCGAGGCAGGACCAGAATTAATAAAATATTGAAACTTCGCACTATTAAGCGGAATTACCGACCCATCTGACACCTTATGATGGCGTTTGGCGCACGAAAGGGAGGGTGCTTGAGTTATTGAAAATAAGCCGTCCGGGAAATTGCACACGGTTTGCCCGCCCACGACCGGGGTCATGATGATGCGGCATTTGACGCGGAAATTCTTCAATCCGGCGCCAAATATGTGCAGAATTCCGAAAATGGACACTCACTATTATAGAACAAGCTGGGGCAGCGAATCAAAGAGAAAAAACGCCCGGCCTGTTCATTGGCTCGACAGGGGATCACTCATTTTTTTCTGCCGGGCGGCGCGCAGACTGCACGATCGCGGTTGTGATACCATAGTCATGTCAATGTGCATTCACAGCGCCGTGTCCGTGGACTAAGGTCCAGCCAGACGCTCGCCGCACAGCACATAAGAAAGAAATCGGGTTATCGAGGTGAGAGCGCATTAACCGTTTTATAACTATTCACGGCCATTTTTATCAGCCGCCGCGGGAAAATCCTTGGCTTGAGAGTGTGGAGCGGGAAGAGTCCGCCAAACCTTACCATGACTGGAACCAGCGTATTACGGATGAGTGCTACGCCCCTAATGCCCATGCCCGGATACTGGACGACAAGGGATATCTGCGCGCAGTGGCGAACAATTATTCGCGTATCAGCTTCAACTTTGGGCCAACCTTGCTGGCTTGGCTCGCGCACAGCGACCCGGACACCTATCAGGCCATCATCGCTGCCGACACCAAGAGCCAGGCCCGCTACAGCGGCCACGGCTCGGCTATTGCCCAGGTGTACAACCACATCATTATGCCGCTCGCATCCTCGCGGGACAAGGAGACCGAAATCATCTGGGGAATTCGCGACTTCACTGCCCGGTTTGGCCGCCGTCCCGAAGGCATGTGGCTGGCCGAAACGGCAGTGGATTATGAGACACTGAACCTCCTGGCAAAGCATGGGATTCTCTTTACGATTTTAAGCCCCGAGCAGATACACCGCGTGCAAGACCCTAGGACCCTCCAGTGGCATGACGTTGCGCCCGCAGCTCTGGATACGACACGCCCGTACCAGGTTATGCTGCAAGGCAAGCGCTCCATCACCGTGTTCTTTTACCATGCAGAATTGTCGCGGGCGGTGGCATTTGAGGGACTGCTCAACAATGGGGCCTATTTCGCCTCCAGGCTTGCCGGGGCGTTTTCCGGCAGCGCCGCGGACAGCCAGCTCATCAATATTGCGACGGATGGGGAATCTTACGGCCACCACCACCGGTTTGGGGAGATGGCGCTGGCGTATGCCCTCGACGTGATTGACCAGGCTCCGGATGTCGCGCTGACAAATTATGGGGAGTACCTGTCTGTGAATCCCCCCGTGTGGCAGGCTGAAATTCTAGAAAACACCTCATGGAGCTGTGCGCACGGCATCGAACGCTGGCAGAGCGACTGCAGCTGCCAGTCTGGGCTGCACCCGGGGTGGAACCAGAAGTGGCGGGCCCCCCTGCGCGAAGCCATGGATTACCTGCGCGATGCGGCCGCCCCCCTCATTTCCGCCGAGGGCGGCCTGTGGGCCAAAGATTTCTGGGCGGCGCGCGACAGCTATATCGACGTGATACTGAACCGCACCCCTGAGCAGGTGGACGATTTTCTCAAGGAGCACCAAAGGGCGCCCCTGACCGCTGACGGCAAAGTCCGGGCGTTGGAAGTGATGGAACTGTCCCGGCAGCTTCTGCTCATGTACACGAGTTGCGGCTGGTTTTTTGATGACATCGCCGGGTTGGAGTCGGTGCAGGTGATGAAGTACGCGGCCAGGGCCATCCAGTTGGCGGAGGGGCTTTTTGACGTCCCGCTCTCTGAAATGTTCACCGCGATTCTGGCTAAGGCTTCGTCTAACGACACCGGTGACAGCGGCAGGCGCATCTTTGCGGAGCAAGTTCTGCCGAGGCAGCTCGACTTGGCCCGGGTCGCCTTGCACTACAGCCTCATGCATGTCCTCACGGTGGAAGAGAGCCTGCCTCTCACCCAGATCTATTGTTACGATGTCCAGCTTGAGGGAGACCGGATGTGGCGCGCGGGAACGGTCAAAATGGCAAGCGGCAGGGTCAGGGTCCAGTCTCAAATCACTCTAGCGCAACGCAGCTATGTGTTTGCCGTGCTGCACCTCGGCGACCATAATGTGACAGCGGGAGTGCAGGCCGGCGCGGAGGCGGAGCGTTTCGATGCGGTGGTAAACCAGGCCGGCCAGGCTTTCGACACGTCTGACTTTCCTGAGGTGATCCGCCTGCTGGACCAGTTTTTCCATGGGAAAACCCATTCCCTGCGCCAGTTGTTCAGGGATGAGCAGGAGACGGTCATCCGCCAGCTTGTCCGTGATGCCTTTGCCGACGCCATCCAGGCCCACCGCCAGAATTACGAACGCACCATTCCCCTCATGCGATTTCTCAAAGATATGGGCCAGAATATCCCCGACGTATTCCGGGGCGCTGCGGCGATTGCCATCCGCACCAGCCTGGGCGAAGAACTGACCCGTGACCCCGCGCGGTTTGACGAGATTGAACGGTGGGTGCAAGACGCTGTGGAGTGGGATATCTGGCGCGACGGCCAGGATCTCATGGACGGCTTCGCCCGGTTTGTCAAGCACCTCGCGGGCAACGTCCTGTTACATCCGGAGCGGGTTGAAGGGCTGGCGGATTTGGCCAGAGGGGTCCGCATTGCCTACAGCCTCCCTATGCAAATCGACCTGCGCACCGCCCAACTCGCGGTGTTCCACATAGGGCAAGGGCGCACGGTCCAGCATCCGGGTACCTTGTGGAATGAGCGTTTAGCCCAACTTGAGAGGATGCTCATGATTCATTCGGGTGAGCAGGACACACACTGAGAGGAGAGAGATGCGATGGCGGTAGACGGCAAGGAGCGGGTGCTGGTTCTGAACGTCAGCCCAGCCGTTGATTGCGGCCGGTTTCCCATCAAACGGGTGTCCGGGGACCGGGTGGCGGTCGAGGCAGATCTGATTGCGGACGGGCATGATGTGGTAAGGGGCAGACTGCGCTGGCGCAAGATGCCACGGGGGCCCTGGAATGACGTGCCTCTCGTTCCACTCGCCAATGACCGCTATAGCGGGGAGTTTGAGGTCGGATCGCCAGGCGTCTACGAATATGTGGTGGAAGGGTATATTGATGGGTTTGCCAGCTGGCGCCAGCGGTTCGATCAAAAGCGGGAGCTGAACCAGGATATTCCGCGGGAATTGGCGCGCTGCGCGCAGCTGGTGGGGGACAGGCGCAGCCTTTACAAAAAGAGGCGAGGACTGCCGCGCACTCTCGTGGGCGACTTGAACCGGCTGGAGGAGATCCAGGCCATCCTCGCCTCGCCGGCCGACGTCAGCGAATCGGCGGCGGTTGCGGCATCGGACGAACTGATGGCGCTGATGGACAGGGTGCCGGGACCCCGTTTTGCGGGCAAATCTGCTGCACTGCGCGTGCAAGTAGACCGGTCCCGAGCGCTGACGGGCGCCTGGTATGAGTTCTTCCCACGGTCCTGTCCCGGCCGTTCCGGCGATTACGGCACGCTGAAGGAGTGCGAGGCCTTTCTGAACTATGTGGCGGACCTGGGATTTGACGTGGTCTACCTGCCCCCCATCCACCCAATCGGGACCCAGCACCGCAAGGGTGCCAACAACCGGATAAGCGCGGGGCCGGATGACCCTGGAAGCCCCTGGGCGATTGGCAGCGGCGCTGGGGGGCATACGGCGCTCGACCCGCACCTGGGCACACTGGACGACTTCGACCACTTTCACCACAGGGTGGGGGAGCTGGGCATGGAACTCGCGATGGATGTGACCTTGCAGTGCTCGCCTGACCATCCTTGGGTAAAGGAGCACCCATCCTGGTTCAGCCATTTCCCCGATGGCAGCATCCAGTATGCGGAGAATCCCCCTAAAAAGTATGAAGATGTGTACCCGCTCAATTTCGAGACGGAGGATTGGGCAGCGCTGTGGGAAGGGCTGTGGGAAGTGATTTTGTTCTGGGCAGAGCGGGGCGTGCGCATTTTCCGGGTGGACAATCCGCACACCAAGCCGATTCCCTTCTGGGAATGGCTGATTACCCGCACTCAGGCGCAGTATCCCAATGCGATATTTTTATCGGAAGCGTTCACCCGGCCGAAATTAATGTATGCTCTATCCAAAGCCGGATTTAGCCAGTCTTACACCTATTTTGCCTGGCGCAACTCAGCGGCAGATTTGAGGACTTATCTCATGGAACTGACCGGAACAGAGGTCAAAGAGTTTTTCCGGCCAAACTTTTGGCCGAACACACCGGATATCCTAGCCGAATATCTGCAAACCGGCAAGCCAGCCGCATTCGCCATCCGGTTTGTTTTGGCGGCGACGCTAGCCGCCAGCTACGGGATTTACGGACCGGCCTTTGAGCTATTGGAACATGTTCCCATAACTCCGGGCAGCGAAGAATACGATCACTCAGAGAAATATGAGGTGCGTACCTGGGACTTGCACCAGACTCCCAATATTCAAGACCTTATCCGGAAGGTCAACCGCATCCGCCATCACGAGACCGCCCTGCAAAACAACAATTCTCTAGTGTTTCACCGAATCGATAACCCGCAGCTGCTGGTCTACAGCAAGCGCGGCCCCGAACCGTCGAGCGCACTGCTCATGGTGGTGAATATGGACCAGACGTTCACCCAGGCGGGGTGGACCGCCCTGGACCTACAGGCCCTGGGTTTGCCGCCTGAGGGTGCATACTGGGTCCATGACCTCCTGACCGATGTGCGCTACCACTGGTCCGGACCGTATAATTACGTAGAGCTTCACCCACAGGGATATAACGCCCACATTTTTCGCATTGAGACCGAAGAGGGGATATAATGCAAGCCGAGATCATTCAAACCGACCGCCAGGACTGGTATAAAGACGCGATTATCTATGAACTGCATGTGCGCACATTTTTCGACAGCAATGGAGACGGTATTGGCGACTTTGCCGGGCTCACCGAAAAACTCAGCTACCTGGCGGAATTGGGAGTGACCGCGCTCTGGCTGTTGCCGTTTTACCCCTCGCCTCTGAAGGACGACGGATATGATATCGCGGACTACATGAATATCCATCCGGCCTACGGCACCTTGCGCGACTTCCGGCGCTTTCTTCGCACGGCGCATGACCTCGGTTTGAAAGTCATCACTGAACTGGTGATGAACCACACTTCTGACCAGCACCCGTGGTTCCAAAGAGCCCGGCGCGCCCCGGCGAACAGCCGCTACCGGAACTACTAC
>JAKAAS010000047.1 GCA_021802225.1 Bacillota bacterium | reverse complement strand
ATGGCGCCACTGCTGGCGGGGAATGGCCCACTATTCCTGGCGCAAGGCGTCCACAGGGTTTAGGGATGCCGCATGGGAGGCGGGAATAGCTCCGGCCACAATGGACACGCCCCCGCCAAACGCGACTCCCAAACCAGCCAGCCATAGCGGCAACGCGAATATGCCGCCGCCCGTTCCCGTGGAATGGGAGACCAGTCGGTTGATAATGAATCCGATGCCGGCCCCTGCGCCGATTCCCACGGCGGCGCCGAGGAGGCCGATGGCCAGCGCCTCCAGCAAAAAGAGACGTGAAATATCCCGGCGTCTGGCTCCTACGGCGCGAAAGACACCAATCTCCCTCCGGCGTTCGAGCACGGACATGCTCATGACCACGCCAATCATCAGTCCGGCGACGACGAGGGCAATTCCGCCTACTGCCCCGAGACCGATTTCAATGAGACTGAAACTTTTGTTGATCGATTGCAGCGCTTCGGACAGGGTAGTGGTGCTGAACCCCATGGCGTCGATCTTTTTGGAGAGGCTGCTGACCCCCGAGAGGTTTTTGGCAAGAACCGTAGCCCCGGGGTAGGTCACATGCCGTGTTGAGGAAAAATCCCGCGCCCACGCCAGAGCATCGGTATAAGGCGCGTATCCCAGTCCTGAACTGACAATGCCGGTCACGGTTGCGGTAATGGGGGCGATAAAGTGGGCAGGCCCGCTCAAACCTCCACCGGAAAACAGCCCGCCGCTGACCGTCTCCAGGTGGAGCTGCACGGTATGCCCAACCAGACGGCTCAGTACGGGGTCCTTTCCCCCCAATAAAACCTTGGCCACACTGGACGGGAGGACAAGGTCGCCGGAGCGGTCCGAGACGCGGCCCGCAGAAGTGGTAGGCAGAATGCCGGACACGGTCCACAGGGAGGCGGGAGGCAAGGGGATCAGAGCGGTCGTGGTGGCGCGTCCTCTAAAGGTGGCGCCCGTCAAAAATGTCATGTTGGCGTATGCGCCGCGTGACCCGGGCAAGCGCGCAAAAGTCCTCAGCGTTTTCTGCGTGATCGGCTGCGAATGTCCGACAAACGCCTGGGGACCAAAGAGCCCCCCGCTCCCTGCAGATCCACTTTGGGGGGACACATTGACAGCCGTCAGGGGGCCCAGGGAGACGATGGATCCGACTACATGGGATTTGATGCCGCTACCCAGACCCACTAGCAGGATCATGGCCGCCACCCCGATGGCGATGCCCAGGCCGGTCAAAATCCCCCGGGACACCCGCCTGGTGAGGGAGTGCAGGGCCAGACGGTACAGGGCAGGCCACTTGACATGGCTCATGCCCTCCGGGGGGGCAGGTGGGTGGGGAAGCTCCGGGACATTGCGGAGCCGCTCTTCATGCAATACACCGTCGCGCATCCGCAATACCCGGTCAGCGCGGGCGGCAAATTCTTCGTTATGCGTCACTATCACCACACTGTGCCCGTCTTCGTGAGCCAGCGCAGTGAGCAGTAAGACAATCTCCTCACCGCTGGCGGAATCCAGATTGCCTGTCGGCTCGTCCGCCAAAATTAGGGGAGGGTTGGCGGCGAGGGCCCGTGCAATGGCGACCCGCTGCGCCTGCCCGCCAGACAACTCTCCGGGATAGTGGGTGGCGCGGTCCTTTAGCCCCACCCGCTCCAGCATGGTGAGGGCGCGCTGGCGGCGTCTGGCCGCCGGGACTCCCGCTAGCAGCAGGGGCAGTTCAACATTTTCCACTGCCGTCATGCTGGCAATGAGGTGAAAGGATTGAAAGACAAACCCTATCGTCTCGCGCCGGTACTCCGCCAACTGGTCAGAACGCCAGGCGCCGATATCCTGTCCCAATACTTCGACCTGACCCGAGGACGGCCGGTCCATGCCCCCCAGAATGTGCAGCAGGGTGGACTTGCCGCCGCCGGAAGGCCCGACAATGACTGTAACAGTGCCAGGATCCAGCGAAAAGGACACATCAGATAATGCCACAACATCTTCGCTTCCGCGCCGATAGTGTTTGTTTACGTGGTGCATCTGCAAAACCGGATTGCGTGCCATGTCAGATAGCATTCCGGTCACTCGCCCTTTTTATCACGAGCCCCCCGATGGCGCCAACCAGCAGAGTTAGGCAGCCGTAAATCAATATGGATACGAGCCAGTCAGTGAAGTGCGCAGCGGGGGAATTGGCCAGAGTGAGAAATTGATGCATGGCCTCCGGGGACATCTGCCGGTGGTGCAACAATTCGCGTTTCAATTCAGCCATGGTGAGCGTCAGGAAAAACGGGCTCAGGCCGGCAAGAAATCCATAGATGGCTCCCGTTGCCGAGGCAAACCAGCCCGGATGGCCCCCACTCAATTTGGCGTGCTGACCAGCTAGAAAGGCCACGACCAAGATGAGAAAATCCAAAATGTAGCTGATAAAGATATTGTGAAAGGGCGCAAAGAGCGCCAGGACGAACTGGATGAGGCCCAGTAGCAGGGCGGCCAGCAAAAAATGCCAGTTAGGCCGGTTGGTCATTGTGATCAGTCCTTTCCTTGCCGTGGCATCGGAAGCCACCGATTTGTAATCCAGAGTGCTCCCGCGCTTGAGACGGCGCTATTCAGCCGCATTGAGCAAGTGCCGGTAGCGGTCAATGTAATGTAGGACGGTTGAAGCCATAGCCGCGTGTGACCAGGTGAGGGGTGAAACCGACAGCGCCTCTCCTGTCAGCGGATGCAGTTGCTCTGGCAGCGCCCCGCTGGGCAGCGAGTGGTTGGCAACCCATATCAGCGTCTCCCGCGCCTCAGCCAAATCTGCGAGACAGCGTGCCTTGGCAATCTTCCAGTCAGCGACCCACAGCGTGGAAATGAACCACGGATTAATTTCCGCATTGCTGAAACGGAAATAGGAATCGTCTTCATAGCGCCCGATGCCTCCCACGGCAGTGCGGACCGTCAGAGTTTCCTCGACGGCTTGCATTGTCCGCACGACGCGTTCGTCATCTGCCGGCAGCACCTCAAACGCCCAGAGGGCAAACACGCTGCTGTCGATGGTCTTGTCGAGCTGCCACCGGCCGTTTTCCCGAATGAGGCCGCGAACAAAAATCCCCCTGTCCTGATCATAGAGGTTTGAAACGATCCCGTGGTGAATCGCCGCCGCGGTTTTCCGGTAGCGCTCGCTCAGAAAGTCGTTGCCATACAGGTGGAAAAAGTTCGCGGCAGCTGTCAGCCCGCCGTAGACGGCACTGCTGGTAAAAGTGAAGATGCCGTAGCGCTCTTCCCAGAGGTCATAGCTGGGCTTGGGCAGGCTGAGGGCACTGTCCATATAGTCTGCGAGGAAAGCCGCCGCAGGTCGGATCAAGGTGTCATAGACGGACTGGGGAAACTCAATCTCCTGGTGGTGGGTGAAATCCCGCCACAGGGCCATCAGAGTCAGCCCCGTTTCATCCTCCTGGATTGGCAGGCGGCGCTCATTGCGGACGATATAGGGATGCCAGCTGGATCCGGGTGTCCCGTCAGGATTGTATTTGTGGCGCAAATAGCCGTCTTCAGTCAGGGCGTCGGCGCAAAACCGGAAGAAGGGCCGCACCATGCCGTGGTATCCAGCTTCGGACATGGTCATCGCCGCCAGTGCCCCGTCCCGGGGCCAGACATAATTGTAGTGGTCCCGGTTGTACTGCAAGATATCCGAGTCAAGGGCAGCCACAATCGCTCCGTTGGCATCAGAATGGGCGCGGACCATCAGCAAGCTCGTATAGAACAGGGTTTGGACATTCGCAGGCAAGTCGGCAAACCAGGTCGCAGATTTGTCCGCCCACCTTTGCCAGTAGACGGTGACGCGGTCCAGCAGCAGATTCGGACCGCTGTCTTTGACATAGTCATCCAAGTCGCCGACTTCCTGCAAATTGCCTCCTACCGCCATCCAGTAATTGAGCAGCTGGCTCTCTTTGGGCTTGAGAAAGAGCCGGAAGCTGATGACGCTGTCGACCGACCCCTGGGCGATGGGGTTTTCCATCAGTTCTCCATCTTCCGCGTCCCGCCAGGTGCCTTCGCTGTGATTGAAGCGCTTCACGCCCGTGGAATATTGGAACAGGCGGGTGCTTTCGGTAGCGCCATTGAAGAGAAAGTAGACATTGCGTTTGTAATGGTACACGACCCGCCGTTCCGGGTCGTAGAGCGCGGTATCCCCCACCTCTGTTTCACTAATCATCAAGTCATTATTGAAAAATACCCGGACTTCACGGCTCGTGTCTGCGTTGTTGGTGATGGTCATGCGCTTAAGGTAGACATTGAGCCGCTGATGCACGGCGTCTTCTGAGGTCACCGACAGTTCCAGACCGGGGTGCTCGGCCTGGATATGAGTCACCAGGGATTTCTCATGATAGCCGATATCAAATTCCCAGGCGGGATCGCGAAACCATGAAAATTGTCCTTCAACCCAAAAACCAATGGCACAGCGATGCCCTCCCACGTGGTTGAGTTCTCCGACAAAGGGGTAATAGATATCCCTTATCTGTGCGGTCTCATCAAATCCAATGGCAATGTGGCCGTTACCGATAACCAGATGTCGTGGCATCCTCTTTAATCCCTTCCTTTTCTCCTCCATGTGCGGGAGGATTAAAACATGTCCATCTATTATCCCGCAGGATAGCCGTGTTGTGGGGATTCTGCAAGTTTCTCAAAATTAATGTCTGCGGTGTCGAACCATAGGAGAAGAATAGACTCCTGCGGCGCTGCGAGAAGAATGGTAATCTGGAGGGGGAGAGATGGGCCCAGCCAGCGCGGGCTGGATGGAGGACGAGATTAAAGAAGTGGCGCAAAAGGGGCGATGTCCGGTGTTTTCTACACGGTTAACGAAGGAATGGGGATTGCGATATCCTCTTGTCAGCGCGCCAATGATTGGCGTCTCTGGCGGGGAATTGGCTGGAGCCGTCAGCCGTCAAGGCGGTCTGGGGATTATTGGGGTCAGTCCGGCCAATGACGGAGCCTGGCTGACAGAAGAAGCGGCAAAAATTGGGGAGGGGACTCCCTTTGGAGTCGGGTTCATCGCCTGGGATTTGACAAGAAGGCCTGAACTGCTCGACACGGCGCTGAATTTGGGTCCCTTTTTGGTATCGGTCTCCTTCGGGGCGGTCAACCGTTATGTCGGGCGGGTCCATGAGCGGGGTGTCCGCCTAGTCACGCAGGTTAATTCCGTGGAAGACGGCTTGCGGGCAGAAGAGGCAGGAGTTGATGCGGTGACGGTCCAAGGCAGTGAAGCCGGAGGACACACGGGGTGGGCATCGATGCTCCCGCTGCTTCAGGGCTTGGTGGGCCAAGTGCGTGTGCCCGTTATAGCCGCCGGCGGTCTGGGCACTGCGCAGGGGGTGGCGGCGGCGCTGATGGGCGGGGCTGATGGAGTTTGGCTGGGCACGCGCTTTGTGGCATGTTACGAGTCGCTGCTCGCAGAACCGGCGGTGGCGCGGATCTTGGAGAAACAGGAGACGGACACTCTTCTCACCCACGTATTTGACCGGGCCATGCGGTTGCCGTGGTCTGACCGCTACCCTGGCCGTGTGCTTGCCAACCGGTTTACCGAGCGGTGGCACGCTGACACGTTGGATTCCCAAGCGGCCGAAGAGCTGCACAGTGCTTTGACGCAGGGCAATGCGGATGTGATTCCAATTTACGCCGGCGAAAGCGTCCGCTTTGTGACACACCGGGAGCGGGCTGGCGATATTGTTCAGCAACTGATGGACGGCGCCTACCAGTGGTGGCAATCCCGCTGCCGGAGCTTGGACGAATAAGGCCACGGATAAAAAAACGGGCCATGGCATGGCCTGTTTTTTTATCCACTGTCTCCTACAGCGTGGCCGGCGGTTCCGGGTTGGAAGGGCTCTGGCGTTTGGCCAATTCGGCCTGGATCATGTCGATAGCGTCGTCTAAAGTGTCACGCCGTGCGGATAAGCGGCGCAGCATGGACCGGAGCGTAAAGTCATCCAGTTTGGTGAGCGTCTCATGCGAAAAGTTGGAGAACGGGACAAAGCGGTGCAGCAAATCCTGGATCCCCGCATCCAGACGGTCAAAGTCAAAAACGGTATCGTCATTAAATGTAAACTTCATCGCTCATGCCTCCTTAACAAAGTCCCCTATGTGCTGGCGCTTTTATTGTACCACGGAGCTTATGAGAGGATTGTGAAAAAATTCGCATCGGGGCTGTGCAGTGGCGGCCGCAACCAAAAGATATTTTAAAAAAACCCGGCCGCCGCACAGACAGTATGAGGCTTTAGACCGGGTTCTGGGGTCTGATGAGATGGAACTTCTGCAGCGCCGCCGTGATAGCCTGAGCAGCGGGGCTGCTGGGGTGCAGGCGGTGATAAGGGGCCATGAGGTAGCCTTCATGGTGGTCAATCAGGGCCGTAGCGTATTTGAACCCCCGCGCCCCGTCGGTCTTGCGCAGCGCTTCAGCCAGCTGCACCAGGTCATCCTCCGTGTCCCTCGCTTCATTCCATGCCCCGTCGGAGATTTGCTGACCCAGCCTGGCAATCCATTCGGGAACGATATTGGCTGACCCCAAAACGGCGCCGGCAGCGCCGGCGACCATGGCTGGCAACACCAAGGTTTCCGTGCCGACCAGAACTGCAAACTCCGGGTCATGGCGGGTGAGGGAAATGAGGCGGAGCAAATAGTCAAAGTTTCGGCTGCTGTCTTTTATGCCCATAATGCGGGGGTGTCGGGCGAGGCTGGCCACCGTCTCTGGCGGGAGGATAATCTTGGTAAACGGGGGGATATTGTAAAGCATCAGCGGAAAAGGGGACATGTCTGCCAGACGGAGGTAGAAATCACGCAGCTCCTCATGGTCCATGGGGTAGTATGAGGGTGGGGGAACCAGAATTCCCGACAGATCCAAATCCGCACAGCGGCGCAGGTCTTCCTCAATATCGCTGGCAATATTGCCGACAATGCCGGTGAAGACCGGCACTCTTCCGTTGACGCGGGCAAGGACGGCCTGGCGCAATTCACGGCGCACCGGCAAAGGAACGCTGGCCCCCTCCCCCGTGGACCCCAGAACCGAAAAACCAATGTGTCCAGCATGTAGCACGCGGTTCACCAGCTGGTCCAGCGCATCATAATCCAGTGCGCCCGTCCGGGTCACAGGGGTGATCATTGCAGTTTGCAGCATAATATCGGCCATGAGACGCCTCCAGGGATTGTCTGCCGGAGTGTTCACCGCAGTCCGGCAAACAGTCCGGTCGGGTCTGCCGCTGCTAAGAGCCGTTCTTGAATCTTGGCGAGCCCTATTTCCAGTGTACCGTGAAAATGCCATCCTTGGGAATCCAGACTGCGGAAAAACTGGGTGCTGTTTGGGTCAGGGGCAGCTGCGCTGACCCACAAACCTCCGTCGGGCTGGCTGTACAGCGCTTGACCGTAGCCCCCAGGCGGGCGCCCCATTCCGAAGTAATGTGTCGCCCCACGGTGTTGCCGTGCGGCGTGTTCTTCACGGTACAGCTGGCGGGTCTTGGAAATGGCTGCGAGACCATCTGTGTGCTGCACCTGCGGACAGACGGTCGCCAAGACGCGGGATACCTGGGAGGTTTTTTGGTCCAAATCTGGCCCTTCCATATAAACCCATAACGTCTGTCCGGCTACCCATAATCCCTGAGGGCCTGAGGACAGGCGGTTGAGGGCGCCTGCTGCGCTCTCCAGCACGGCCGGGTCCAAATGGCCTGCATCGATGCTCAGCGCCGCCGGTGTTCCGCTGGCCAGAGGGAGCACACGCAGGGTGACTTCGGTAATGAGGCCCATGCGCCCTAAGGATCCTATGTATAACTTGGGCATGTCGAATCCCGCCACGTTTTTCATCACCTTTTTCCCGTAGCGCAATATCCGCCCGCTGCCGTCAATAATGGTCAGGCCGAGCACCCAGTTTTTTAGAGGGCCATAACCCATTTGCAACATATGCGGCAGCCCGTGGCTGACCAAGCTGCCGACACTTTGCTCGGGCCGCAGCCCTTTCACGGGAAATACCAGACCGTTTCTTTGCAGAAACTCGTCCATAGCCCCGACCGTCATGCCGGCCTGCACACGCACGGTCATGTTGTCTGGGTCGAAATCGGCAATTCCATCCAGTCGCGCTAGAGATACCCTGACCGCGGAAGGGGAAAAATTCCCCAGAGTCCACGGCGTGCCGGCAGCGATGAGGGTGCGCATGACCTCGACAAGCTCCTCTTCGGTTTCCGGCTCCAGCCTGCCCCTGAGATCAGGGGGGCCGGTGCCAGGAGGCACTGCGCGAAAGGGTTCTTCAGGCATAGGGTAGACCGCTTTGCCCGGATTCAGTATGCCTTCAGGATCAAAGGCCCGCTTGACTGATGCCATGAACGACAGCTCGGCGTCCGTGAACATGAGGGGCAGCGACGGGAGTTTGTCGATGCCAATGCCGTGTTCCCCCGTAATGGACCCGCCCAGAGCCGCGGCCTTCTGCAAAATGGCGGCGTCGGCCTTCTTCATGCGTCGGACTTCCTCAGAGTTTTCCGGGTTGAACGGAATGAGGGGATGCAGGTTTCCATCGCCTGCATGAGCGACGGTATTAATGGGGATATGCTCCTTGCGGCTGACTTCCAAGACATATGCCATCATCTCCGCCAGTTTTGGCCGGGGAACAGTCACGTCCTGCACCCATAAATGAGGGCTTAAGCGGGCTGCAGCACCGTAGGCCGACCGCCGGGCAGCCATGAGGGCGTCAGCTTGCGCCCTGCTGTGCGCAAGCTCCACAGGTTCTGCCCCGAGGGTCTTCAAGAGCGACAGCAGCCGGACCTCTTGGGCTTCCACAGACTGTTGCGAGCCGTCCACCTCAATCAACAGAACCGCTTCACAGTCGGGGTAGCCCGCATCGATGAAGGGCCGTACCGTGTCCAGAGTCGCTTTGTCCAGCAG
>JAKAAS010000046.1 GCA_021802225.1 Bacillota bacterium | reverse complement strand
GTTTCCATGAAGGGCAACAGCCCGGACGCATCCTCTTGTTCCCCGGACAGCAGAGCATTCACCCCTTCATAAGTGAGGCGGTGCCGCGAGCGAATCACCGACCGCCGGAACTCGGCTTGCACCCTCCTCCCCACCCGGTCCAGGCGGATTAAGGCGGAGACGCACAGCCGCGGCACGCCGGGATTCAGACTGGCGATACCGTTTGAAAGCCGCTCCGGAAGCATTGGGATCACCCGGTCTACCAGATACACACTGGTCCCCCGCTCCATGGCTTCCAAATCCAGCGCAGAGTTTTCTGGAACATAATAGCTGACGTCGGCAATGTGCACACCCACCTCATAGCCCCCATCATCCAGTGCCCGCAAGGATATCGCATCGTCCAAATCTTTGGAGTCGCTGCCATCAATGGTGACGACCAGCTCATCTCTCAAATCCAGCCGCCCCTTCCAGTCTTCCGGCTGGACACTGTCGGGCAGCTTGTCCGCTGCCTGCAGCACGGCCTTTGGAAATTCTAAGGGGAGGTGGTGCTCCAGAGCCACGACTGACACGTCAACACCCGGCAGCAATGGATTGCCCAGTGTCCTTGTCACTTCACCTTTCACGGGACGGCGCGGGTCCAGCGGCCATTCCGTAATAGTCGCCTGCACAATATCGCCAGGTTTCGCTTTGTGGGCCCCTGGGAGGGCAACGTCTACCGCAGGTTTGCGGGAATCATCCGGAATCACCCGCCAGCCCAGGCGGTTGCGCTCCAAACGTCCCGTCACCTCATGCGTGGCCCTGCCGATCACATTCATGACCCGCCCTTCCAGTCCATTGGGGGTGTCACGAAACCACACCAGCACATCATCGTCATGACGGGCCCCCGCAAACCACCGTTCCGGCACGAAAATGTCGTCGCCGGCGAATTGCGGATTCATCACAAATCCAAATCCCCGGGGATTAATGCGCAGGTGGCCGCTGCGCGTGCGCAGTCCAATTCTGCCCTCGTCATCACGCACCAGCCACCCTTCCCGGCGGTACTGCCCATACAGCTTAAACAACCCTTTTTCCGGACTCCGGCCGATGTTCAGCTTTTTTAACAGCTGGTCTTCCACAAGCGGCGGATGGTCCGCCAACAGCGCAAACATCCTCTCAGGCAGACGCTTCAAACGATCCTGATAGGACGAGTCCTTGCCCGGGATTTTCCGCACTGCTGGCGCTTTGCTTTTTCTTGCCACAGTTCCACCTCCTTCTGCGGCTTGAAAGCACCGCTGCCCATCTGGCATTCATTCCTACATTTTCCCCTGCAGCCTGCCAACCCAACTCTTGGGTTCTGGCTTTAAACCTTGCTCCCCTAACAATTTTGCCCAGGCTGCGAATTCCCATAACTTGGCCAGCTGCCCCTGCGCCATGCGTATCCAGCTTGCAGTGTGAACAAAGTAGATAGTGCGGCACCGAGATTGGCGCCGTATCCCACAACAGGGGAAAGCCTTAGACCAGGCTTTCCCCTGTATTGATGCACGGCCGAGCCAAAAGGTTCCGGATAGGCACAAATCCTCCACCCGGCTGGAGACCGGCCTAGAGGTGTATTGTGAAGGAAAATCCGGAACCACACCGTATTCTTTCCCCCTCAGCCGCCCGCCTTGTTCAACGCCAGTAATGCGCTAGCAACAGCGTGACAATTCCCAGCGCAATGGCCAGATACAGCGACACCTTTTCCAGGAGCTGGTCGACACCCTGCTTTTTGCCGCCGTAGGTGGACGGGCCACCGCCGCCGCCGCCAAAAGCGCCGGAAATACCCGCGCTGTAACCTGTCTGCAGAATAATCGCCGCAACCACTGCCACCGCCAACACGACTTCCAGCACAAACAATGTGATAATCACCGGCACTCGACCCCGTTCTATACAAGATGTCCCCGCTTTACAAGTCAGTCTATTATACCACAAAAACGCCTAATGCCAGAATTTCGGCATTAGGCGCCACGCCTGCCTCCTCAGGACTCTCCTTCATCCAGGGCAGTGCCCCGCGTTTCCTTGCCCAGAACGAGCACCGCCAGAGCAGCGATCACCAAGGCCACGGCAAACAGCCCGAACACCGATGCCAACCCGAATTTCATCGCCAGCAGCACTCCCACGACAAACGGGCCGACAATTCCGCCAATCCTCCCGATCCCCATCGCCCAGCCTGAACCGGTGCCACGAATCACCGTCGGGTACTGTTCCACGGTATAGGCGTAAGTAACGCCCCACGCTCCAAGGTTAAAGAAGGAGAGCATGGACCCAAAGAGCAAGATCTGCTCCGTGCCGTGAGCGTGGCCAAACAGGTAGGCCGAGATGGCCGACAGCAGAATATAGATAACGAGCACTGGCTTTCGTCCCACACGGTCCACCAGCAGTCCCGCCGAAAAGTATCCCGGCAGCTGCACGACCGTGACAATCAGGGTGTATTTCAGAGAATTGACCAAAGAATATCCATGCGTCACCAGCACCGACGGCAACCACAAGAACATCCCGTAATAAGCAAAATTCATGCCGGTCCAGAGTATCCAGAGCATCACGGTCTTGGGGCTCTGGCCGTGCCGGAAGAGGTCAGACACCCGGGGCCGCGGGGCCTGGACGGGGGCCGACAGGCTGGCTGCCGCCACTTCATGGCCAGCCGCCATCGTCATTACGCGGGCGGCCTCTGTCACGTGGCCGGTGCGCAGCAGGTAGCGCGGACTTTCGGGAATGTTGCGGCGCAGGTACAAGATGTATAAAGCCGGCAGCATGCCGACCAGAAATGCCATACGCCAGCCGAAGCGGGGAATGAGGAGATACGCCACGAGGGCCGCGACCAGCCATCCCACCGCCCAGAAGCTTTCCAGCAGCACGATGCCCCGGCCCCGGGTCTTTTTCGGCAAGAACTCGGTAACCATGGTGCTCGTGACAGGCAGTTCACCCCCCAGTCCCAGGCCCACAATAAAGCGGAACAAAATCAGCATCCACACGGCCAGAGAAGCAGCCGACAGTCCAGTCGCCAAGCTGTAAACCGCCAGCGTCAGCATAAAAATTTTCCGGCGGCCTATGTGGTCGGCGACGGTACCCGCCAGGGCCGCGCCAATGGCCATGCCCACCAGACTAATCGACCCGACCACGCCCACCATCAGGCTGTCGAGCCGCCATGCGCCAATCAGGGCCGCCAGCACAAATGAGATAATCCCCACATCCATCGAGTCAAACAAGGTGCCCAGGCCGGCAACGGTAATCAGCCGGTAGTGAAAGTGGGTCATTTTGGATTCTTCAAAGCTTTCTTCTGCCTGCATGACTTTTAGCCCCTCCTTCGGCGATACTCCATGATACGGAGTGGCGTCAGGAATGTTCATCAGGCAAATGATGGGGGAGAGGTCACAAAAAAATCCCGGGCACCCAAGCCCGGGGACAAGCGGCCAGCCTCTGGCCTGCCAGAATGTCAGGCAGTCCGTTCCCGCCGGCGCGTCAGCCAGTTCAGCAATTGGCTGACGCTGTGCGCCATTAAGTCCACCCCCCGCTCTTGAAACAGAGCGTACGCGAGCGGGCCAGGAGAGCCGCCCAGCATCCCGCAGAAAAGGCACGGGGGATCGTCCAGGGAGCGTTCCGCCTCGTAGCGGGCTGCCGCCTGCCAGTCGTCCAGATTGTCCCCCACATAGATCATCAGCCGTGGCGACAGCGCCTGAGCGATATTGACCAGTCCGGCCGGGTCCGGCTTGTGCACGCCCCGATCCTCGGTCATCATCGCTTCACGGGTCCAGATCCCCTCCAGACCGGACGCGCGCATCGCCATTTGAGCTTCGCCGTAATTGCGCCCAGTATAGAGGCCGTAACGAAAAGGCGCCTTCAGAAGCTCTTCCCGTGAGATGAGGGCGTGTTCCTGGTGCATCAGCCCTAGCCCTTTCACGGTCTCGTTGGGCACCCCAAAGACGTCCAGCATCTCATCCCCAGCGTAATATTCCATGGCAAGCTGGGAAATGCGATGGCGGTCCCACAAGCCGCGGATTTCCCGAAAATCGTTCTCGTCCACAAGCCCCTGCAGTGTGCGGCAGAGTCCGTCAAGCCCCCCGCCCTGCTGCGCCACGGCGCGGGACAAGCTGAGAAAACTGGGCGCCAGGTGGCGCAGTCCCGCCAGTTCGCGGCTGCCTGCCATCACGGACTTCACCAAAAATACCAGGGCCAAGCCTTGCGACAGCGCCCAATCGCTGTTAAATCCCCCCGCGGCCTTAAAATAGGCAGTTTCTTCCGGCGTCACCGCCAAGTCCTGGCCGGAAAATCCTAATTCATGCAAAAATGCGGTCACCGTTTGGCAGATCACGACCGGATAGCTGCCGTGCACATTAATCAGCACCCCGTCCATATCGAATACAATCACATCCGCCACTTCGGCCTGCATCGCAGCCCGGTTGGTGGCAAAGACACCATCCCCAACCTGCGATAGTTCCAGATTCATCGGCGAAAAGCCTCCCATCCGGCATAGCTGAGACTGGAATCAGCCTGTTCAATCGCCAGCAGCCGGTTATATTTCGCAATTCGCTCTCCCCGGGCCGGCGCTCCCGTCTTGATCTGGCCGCCATTGATGGCCACGGCTAAATCGGCGATGGTCGTATCCTCGGTCTCCCCCGAACGGTGCGACACCACGGCATTCCATCCTGCACTTTGGGTCAGGCGGATGGCCTCCAAAGTTTCACTGACCGTGCCAATCTGATTCGGCTTGATCAGCACCGCATTCGCGCTGGCTTCGTCAATGCCCCGGGCAATGCGGGCGGGATTGGTGACAAACAGATCGTCCCCGACGAGCTGTATGCGGTCGCCCAGCCGGTCGTTCAGCAGCTGCCAGTGGTCCCAGTCATCTTCAGCCAGGCCATCTTCGATGGAAATCACGGGATAATCCCGCACCAGATGCTGATAATAGTCAATCAACTGCATCCCTGTCAGCACATCGCCTTCCAGCCGGTAGCCATCGCCCTGTTTCAGTTCATTGGCTGCCACGTCCAGCGCCAGCACCATGTCCTGTCCCGGTTTCAGATGCGCGCGCTCCATGGCTTCGACCAGCAAATCCAGCGCGTGCCGATTGGACTGCAGGTCGGGCGCGAACCCGCCTTCGTCCCCAACCGCTGTGCGCAGGGAGTGGGATTGCAGAAGCGCTTTGAGGGCCTGATAGGTTTCCTGGGCCATTTGCAGCCCCTCCCGGAATGTCGCGGCCCCGACCGGCACCAGCATGAATTCCTGAATGTCGACATTGTTGTCCGCATGCGCGCCGCCGTTCAGCACATTGAGCAGGGGCACGGGCAAGAGGGCCGCATTCAATCCTCCAATGTACCGGTATAGAGGTTGGCGGCGGCACTTGGCGGCAGCGGCCATCACCGCCAGAGAGACCGCTAAAATGGCATTGGCGCCTAAGCGCGCCTTTTGGGGATCCCCATCAATCTCGATCATCCGCTGGTCCACGGCCAACTGCTCTGTGACGGGAAGATCCTTCAGTGCTGGTCCGATAATGGTGTTGACGTTGTGAATAGCCTGCGAGACCCCCAAGCCGCGGTAGCGGGACATGTCGCGGTCACGCAGCTCCACCGCCTCATGGGCTCCAGTCGATGCCCCTGCCGGCACACGCGACACCACAGACGATCCGTCGGCCAGTTCCAACCTCACAGCTACCGTAGGATTGCCGCGAGAGTCCAAAATTTCCACCGCATGCATATCGCGGATGGTATCATCCATCATCTATTCCGACCCCTTTGCTTGCATTTTAACCAACAATGGGCGGCTCGCCAACTCGTCACAATTCGCGGGGCACGCCTGAATGCACTGCGGACGAACTCCCACCGGACCCCGGCACATTAGAATGCCCTGCAGCAGCCAAAATAGCAATACCCCTTCCGGCGCCCATCCCAGTCAGGACTGGGTCTGGAGAATTCTCCTGTCTGCTCCACCATATCACTATTGCCCGGGATGAACAAAAAATACGGGGCAGCTGCCGGCAAAAACATTCCGGGGCTGTGCAACTGCTGCTTCACAGTCCGCAGCACGCACACAGGGACGGGCACAGATATCTGCGCCCGTCCCCCTTGAACACGCTCACCCCCGATGGCCAAGTGCACCAGGGCATCCCTTCTTTCCCTCGTCAGCGGCCATTCTTGGCCATTGCAAGAAATTCTTCCACTTGCAATGATGCCCCGCCCACAAGAGCGCCGTCAATATCCTTCTCCCCCATAAATAGTCCAATATTCTGGGCGCTGACACTCCCGCCATACAGCACCGGAACAAAATTCCCCTGCCCGGACGACATCTCTGCCAGCACCGCCCGGATATGGGACGCAACCTGATTGGCCTGGCCCGGTTCTGGCACCTCACCGGTTCCGATCGCCCACACGGGTTCGTAGGCGACTATCAGCTGCTGCATCATGCCGCCGTCGGCATAGGCCGCCAGGGCCCCGAGCTGCCGGTCAATCACTGCCATGGTGCTGCCGTCCCGGTAGTCCTGGGCCGACTCCCCCACGCACAGGATGGGACGCAGGTGCGCTTGGTAGGCCTGGGCCACCTTCTGAGCGACCAGTTCGTCTCCTTCGCCGAAAATCGTGCGCCTCTCCGAATGTCCAACCAGGACAAACAGCGCACCGGCCTCCCGCAACAGATATCCGGACACCGCTCCCGTCAAAGCTCCTTCCCGGCCCAGGTCCAGGTTTTGGGCCCCGACACTGACAGGAGTGCCTGCGAGTTCCCGCGCCAAGGGCCACAGTCCGGGTGATGTCGGGCAAATCACCAGAGCAGGGTGGCCATCCCCGGCTTCTGGCAGGCGGCGGACAAGATTTCTGCCAAAAGCCCTCCCTTCTTCCACCGTCTTATGCATTTTCCAATTGGCTACCAGCAGCTTTTCCCGCGTCGATGTCCCCTCCTCTTCCTCATTCCACTGCCCGCTCCCTCAGGGCGCGAATTCCGGGCAGTTCCTCCCCCTCCAGGTAGCGGAGCGTCGCCCCGCCCCCGGTGGAAATATGCGTCATCCGGTCTTTCACTCCAGCTTTGCCGACAGCAGCCACTGAGTCTCCGCCTCCGACCACCACTGAGACGTTCAGAGCGGCGAGCGCTTGAGCCACCTTGATGGTGCCCTGAGCAAAGGCATCGAATTCAAAAACCCCCATGGGACCGTTCCACAAAACCGTCCGCGCCGGTTCGAGCGCTTCGATGATCGCGTCAACGGTAGCCGGCCCGATATCCAGCGCCATTTCCCCCGCATGAATGTCTGTGACGGGCGCCACGCGGTAGGGCGCATCCGCCCGAAATTCTCTGGCGACCAGCACGTCGCTCGGCAGAACCATGGCAATGCCTCTCTCCCGGGCCTGTGCCAGCAGAGTCCGCGCTACTGGCATCACGGGCTCTTCAACCAGCGACGCGCCCATAAAATGTCCCTGCGCGGCCAGAAACGTGTTGGCCATCCCCCCGCCAATGATAATGCCATCAACCAGTTCCAGCAAACGGCTCAGCAGCTTGACCTTGTCGGAAACTTTGGCTCCGCCGATGATAGCCCAATAGGGACGGGCCGGGCGCGCCAGCACCTGGTCCAGATGGTCCAGCTCCTCTGCCATCAGTTCCCCGGCGAACGCCGGCAAATATTGAGGAACGCCCACAATCGAAGCGTGTTGGCGGTGCGAGGTGCCGAATGCGTCATTGACATACAGATCAGCAAAAGAGGCTAGACGCTTGGCCAGTTCCGGATCGTTGGCGCTCTCGCCCGGGTCAAAGCGCAAATTCTCCAGCACCAGCAGTTCGCCCGGCTGCAGGCTGGAGGCAGCCCTAGCCGCTTCCTCGCTGCGGGCTTCTCCGGCAAAGTACACGGGGTAGGGCCGGTGAGCCCGCAGGTACGCCACGACCGGGGCCAGACTATTTTCCGGCCCCGGCCCTTTGGGGCGGCCGCGGTGGCTGATGGCGATGACCCGGGCGCCTTGTGCTAAAAGCTTGTCCAATGTTGGCAGAGATCCCTGAATCCGGCTGTCGTCCGAAATCTCCCCAGTGGCTGGGTCGATGGGCACATTAAAGTCTACGCGCACGAGCACCCGCCGCCCGTAAACCGGCCCGATGTCGGCGAGGCGGTGAAATGGCGAGCTCATACTGACACGCCCTGTTCAGCCACCATCCGGCAGACATCGGCCAGACGGTTGGCGTATCCCCACTCATTGTCGTACCATGCCAGCACCTTGACCATATGATCGCCCATGGCCATAGTTTCCCGGCTGTCAAAAATGCTGGAATGTGGGTTGCCCTTGAAATCGGAGGACACCAAAGGTTCGTCGCAGTATTCCAAAATGCCTTGCAGGCTGGTGGCGGCGGCCTCTTGGAACGCGGCGTTGACTGCGTCTTTCGTCAGCGTCCGGGCCGTGTTCACGGTCAGGTCCACAATGGACACCACGGGGGTCGGCACCCGCAAGGACATCCCATTGAGTTTGCCCTTCAGCTGGGGGAGCACCAGGTGCAGGGCTCTGGCCGCTCCCGTGCCGGTCGGAATAATGTTCATAGCAGCCGCGCGCGCCCGGCGCAGATCCGGATGCGGCAGGTCCAGCAGCCTCTGGTCATTGGTATAGGAATGGACTGTCGTCATCAGTCCACTCTCAATGCCAAACACCTCATCCAATACCTTGGCCACGGGCGCTAGGCAGTTGGTGGTGCATGACGCATTGGAAATAATCTGGTGGCGGGAAGGATCATAGGTTTTCTCGTTGACCCCGAGAACAATTGTCGCGTCTTCATGGGAGGCGGGAGCCGAGATAATCACTTTCTTGGCGCCCCCGCCGGCAATATGGGCCCGGGCTTTGTCGGCATCGGTGAACAGGCCGGTCGACTCGATGACAATGTCCACCCCTTCCGTGCGCCAGGGAATGGACGCGGGGTCTCTTTGGGCAAATACTTTGATCTCGCGCCC
>JAKAAS010000045.1 GCA_021802225.1 Bacillota bacterium | reverse complement strand
AGATTGCGGTGGCGCTGGTGATAGACCATGTGCAAATCAAACGCTTTCCCGAATGCAGCAAGGCGTTGCCCAATCGAACCCAGCCCATAAATACCCAAACTAAGCCCGCTTAAGTCACGGATGGACCCCGCTAGTCGCTGGCGGTCGCCGAATGATCCGTCAAGAACCATTTCATGAGCATCGCCCATATCCCTCAACAGATACATCGCAGACATCAGCACATGCTCCGCGACCGCCTGCGCATTCTGTCCACGGTTGTGGGCCGCAACAATGCGGCGAAACGCCAGCGCGGCCAAATCCAAGTTATTGTAGCCGGATCCCAAAGTCTGCACATACTCTAATTGACCCCAAGGGGCCAGTGTGCGCTCATTGACCGCGTTGCCCGCGGCGATCATCGCCCGTGCCTGGCTGAAAGTGTCCATCCGGGTCGGAGCCCCGATATCACCGATAAAGCGGACATCAAGATCGTTGAACAGTGCCGCTGCACGCCGCATTAGGGGCTGCTGCGCAAAAGAAATCACCAAGGGTCTTGCTGTGCTGTCCAAACTTGCCACCATCCCCACAATCGCATTGATGGGATCGATTGTAGCATGTTTTGCTTCGGCATCCCCCACAATTTGCCTATAAAGACTTCCCCACAAGCTGGTTCATGGCCTCTGTCTGCCTAGGTTCCTCATGGGCCTTCACTGCCTCTTTGATCAGTGCTTTGAGCTGCTTTTCATCCAATGTGCCCACGTACTCCAAATTGCCGATCTCAACATCCTGCGTCTTCTGACTTCCATCATCCAGAATGGTGTGCACCTCAAAATTGGGATATTTTCCGGTCATCCGAAATTCCTTAATCTTCATGCTGACTCCCCTTACGGTTTTAAGGTTAGAATGACCTTTTTCTTAACGCTTTATGCGTATGCTTCACCCTAGAGTGCGGCGGGATGCTACACTGAAAGCATTATGGGAAAGGGCGGCTACTCCCGGCGATGACAATTGATAAATCGATAGGGCAGTCTATCCGGATGCACCGAAATTCTTTGCACTGGTCCCAGGCTCAGCTTGCCAGTAAAGTCGCCTTGTCGCAAAAACAATTGTCCCGAATCGAACAATCCCAAGTTCTAGACATTTCACGCGACCTGTTGGTAACGATTGCCCGCACTCTAAAAGAGCCACTCGTCAGCGGAGAGCTCAACCAGTGGCTCTACAAATCGGGATACCGGCCCTATGTCGCACCGCTGTTGGACCTGCCGGCCGAATATCTAGAGTGGATTCGGCGATTCAATCCTTTTCCCGCCGCACTGCTCGATATTGGCTGGTACCTCCGTTTTTGGAATGACACGACGGGGCGCCTGTTCGGGATCCCCTTTGGGGCGCTTGACGGTCTGAATAGCAATCTGGCCGTACTGCTTTATGCGCCGGACTCCCCACTCGCGGAATGGTGGCCTCCGGAACTGATGGCGCATATGCTGAATCGGCTGCTGGTGCAGTGGCAGCCCTACGCCACCGAATCGTGGCTTCACCACCTTAAATCTCTCCTCCAACACCGCATTGGCATGACGTGGGAGGAACTCGCCGAAAAGTATTGCCCTTCGCCGGCAACGATTCCTTCAACGTCGGAGATCTTGTCATTTCGTGCACAAAGTGATATTAAAAGGCTGAGATTCCGGTCTAACCTGGTGCCTGTTCCGAACCGTCCGGATTTGGTCATCACCCATTACTACCCTTTGGACGATTATACGGAGCGCTGGTGCTGGCAGTCGGCAGGCCGCACCGTGTTGCCCGAAAGCGAGGAAAACACCCATGTTTCTAAGTGAGGATGATGAGCGGCGCACGAGACGCACACTGGAGGAGATAAGAGAAAATCTCAGCCTGCGCGTCTATTCCGACCTGCCCCAAGGTTCTCTGACCCAGGCCACACTGGACCTCGTGGATTACACTGTCAGTCTATCTCCAGAAAATCTCAACCGGGACCTCCTGCCTCTCGCCAGCGGGATGCTCGACCCGACCACCACGATCGTGTCCGAGAGCCGCGGCGTTTTCGGCGTCCGCTTTAGCGGGACACCCAGCGGAATGGAATACACCGCCTTGATCGAGGCTCTCCTCACTTTTGGACAGTCCCCAACAGCAACGGCGCCCCCCATATCGTCATGGCTGGCCCAAATCCAACATCCTGTGCAGGCGCAGATTTTTGTCTCCCCCACTTGCATGCGCTGTCCTCATGTGGTGGCTATGGCCATACAGTTTGCCCGCCTCCAGCCTCTGATTAGCGCCAATATCATTCAGGTTGACCAGTTCCCTGCCACGGGACAACAGCACCATGTATTGGGAGTTCCAACCACATGGTGCGAGCCCGGACCCTATGTGTTCACGGGCATGCCTGCACCCGAGTATTTTGCGGCGTACCTCATTCAGGCATCGACGTCGGCTGCTCCGTAACCGGTGCGGAAGAGCGGATGAATCCCGCACCGGCAGCGCCTGCAATGACAATCAACCCGCCTTCCAACTGCGTCACGGTCAAGCTTTCATGGAGAAGCAGGACAGCCAACACTGCCGTAAACACCGGCAAAAGATTCATATAGGGTGCCGCTGTCCCGCTGCCAAGCCGGTTGACCCCAGCACTCCACATCATGAATGCCACCACTGAAGCCAGAGTGCTCACGTACGCCAAAGCCAGAACGCTCCCGGCCGTCAATTGGACCGGCTGGTATGAGAGGTTCCACAGGCCCAGCAGGGCGGAGGGGACAACTCCCCCCACGGCGGCCCCCGCTGTCAGCACCAAAGCCGAAAATCGGTGGCGGTAGCGGCGCCCCAAAGCGGTATATACCCCCCAGGCCAATGCGGCCATAATCAGGACAAGGGCCCCCATGACACTGCCGGACTGCGACCCACTCCCTCCTAGCAGCAACAGTTCCCCGCCAATGGACACCGCCACCATCGCCCACTGTCCGAGGCGGACTCTGTCCCCCGCAATAAGAAATCCTGCCACCAGTACTGCCAACGGGGTGAACCCGGACAACAACCCAGCTTCACCGGCCGGAACCATGGTAAGTCCCCAATACGTCAGACTCGAAAACAGAAACATGCCCATAAATCCCATGAGCACAAATGCTTTCCATTCTTGCCGGAAGGGCACCCGCTCTCCCCGCTGGCGCACAATTAGCATCAAAATGGCTGCCGAAACAATCCACCGGATTCCGTTAAGAGTAAACGGGCCCATGCTGATGCGGAGCACCCTCCCGGCCAGGTAATTGCCAGCCCAAAGCATGTTGGCGGCCACCAGCAGGAGAATAAATTTTCCCCGCACTTACTGGGCCGCCTGATGTCGCACGTATACCCGGCGGATTCCTTTATGCCACACTTCCACAGGACTTCCGCCGGGATTGACATAGACTTCTCCGGTCGGTTCATATCCTCCTTGCGGCACATTGGCCAACACACGCTGGTAGCGCGCACTCCATCCGAGAGAAAAGGCTAGGAGGATGATGCCCGCCCCTATCAGGTAATACATAATTTGAGGGACTCCGACCATCCCAAAAATTATCCCGCCGACTACTGCGACAGCTCCCGTGCCCCGAACAACAATCTGGTCCACAAACATGATCGCTTTTTCCCCTTCCTCCACAACGGTGCTCTTACAGGGATGGCTGCGGCCTCACTTCACCACGCGCCCAGTCCACTTGGCCATGCCGCCAACCATATTGCGTGCCTCAAACCCTTGGGTGCGCAACATGCGGGCGGCTTGAGCGCTGCGGCGTCCCGTGTGGCAGACCGTGACAATCATCGCCTCCGTGCGCAACTCGTGGGTACGCTTATTAAGCTCCGCAATGGGGATCAACTGGGCGCCTTTGATGTGTCCTTGCCGGTACTCATGCTGCATGCGCACGTCCAGAATGACGATTTTCTGACCTTGCGCGATAAGTTCCAATACCTCACCAGGCATAATAACAGAGGGAACCCGTTGTGTTTTTGTGCCTCGCCTCTTGCCAATCAACCATTCCAGCATCGCTATCCTCCAAATTTTGAGATCAACCCAACGCTTCTGCAACCATGTTGCAGCGCCCCAAGGTTCCGGATCCTGCAGTTGATGCACGCACCACTTCACCGATAGTGATATTTTAGCACCGCCCGCATTAGGGAGAAAGAACTCAGCGGGAGTGGCGCCCCCGCAACCGGAATGGAGACGACCTAGCCATTAAAAATATTGCTCAGATAGTTGCGGCCGGTATCTGGAGCCACCGCCACCACCAGCGACCCCGCCGGCAGACTCTCGGCCACCCGGATCGCCACATGCACCATTGCGCCTGATGAGCCCCCGGCCAAAATGCCTTCCTCATGGGCCAGCCGGCGGCACATTGCAAAGGCCTCCTCGTCAGCCACCGCCACCCAGCGGTCCACCACATCCATATCCAGGGTGGCGGGATAATAGTCCTCTCCCATTCCCTCAATTTTAAACGGGGCCACGGGACCCGTAAAAATAGAACCCACTGGGTCCGCGCCAATCACGAGAATGTCGGGATTTTTCTGCTTCAAGTACCGTCCAATGCCCGTGATGGTGCCGCCAGTTCCCGCCCCTGCCACCACGGCTGCGACTCTTTCTCCGGACGCTTCCCAAATTTCTGGACCCGTGGTGTTGAAATGAGCGAGGGCGTTGGCCTCTTGTTCAAACTGCCCCATATAGCAGCCGCCGGGAACCTCTTCGGCCAGCCGTTTAGCAATATTTTGGTAATTGTCGGGGTCGTTTCTGGGAGCTTCAGGCACGATGCGCACGGAAGCGCCGAAAGCTTTTAAAATGGCAATTTTGTCGGGACTCATTTTCTCGGGAACCACAAAAAGCGCCTGGTAACCCTTTACCGCAGCCGCCATGGCCAAAGCTATTCCTGTATTGCCGGCTGTCGCCTCCACAATCGTGCCTCCGGCGCGAAGTCGCCCATCGCGCTCTGCGCTGTCGATTAAAGCGCCAGCAATGCGGTCTTTTATGCTCCCGCCTGGATTGACAGCTTCAAACTTCACCGCGACTTGCGCCCCATTGCCGGGAATCACACGCTGAAGGGCAATTAAAGGGGTGTGGCCCACCGCCTGCAGCACATTGGGCAGAATATTTCCCGCATGTTCCATTCGCCGTCCCCTTCTTTCAGCTCTGCTAGGTCCTGTCCTTTTGATTATACCGAAATTACGGTCCCCTCTCCGATCAGTAAATACCGTGAAAGAGGATTTTCACACGGCATGTGGAATAAATTTTATCGTCGAACTTGACCTTGGAAGGATGAGGATAGGGTGCAGCAGGTCAATACCGAAATCAAACATTTATCCCCCGCTAAGAATTTCACCTTGAGTTTCTATTGGTTTACAGCCAATGTGCAGTGGACGGCGTTAATTATTATTGTTGTGCCCCGGGCCATTTTGGACATTGTCGGCCGCAATGCCTCAACAGGAATCCTCTCAATTCTCGTCGTCATCGGTTCGATTATCGCCACTTTCGTCCAACCCTGGGCGGGCTGGGTCAGCGACCGCGTGCGCCACCACTGGGGCCGCCGGCGGCCCTATATTCTCTTGGGCACTCTCGGCAATATTGCCGGGCTTCTGATTATGGGCTACGGCTCCCACTCCCTGCTGGTATTCTCCGCTGGCTATTTTCTGGTGCAGTTCTTCGCCAATCTCGCCCAGGCCGCCTACCAGGCCCTGATCCCCGACTTGGTCAGCACGGCGCAGAGGGGCACTGCTTCAGGATGGATGGGATTTATGACCCAATTCGCTATAATATTTGGCGCGTTGGCTCCGCGATATTTCGGCAATCCCTCAGTGTACTGGGTGCTCTCCGGAATATTGGCAGGTGGCTGGGCCGTCACCCAGTTTGGGGTGAAGGAACAAGATTCCCGGCAGCAGTCAGTTCAACCCGTCAGCGTTTTGCAAGGAATCCGCCAGATGTGGATCTCCCCCCGGCAGCATCCTGATTTCTGGTGGGTATTTTCCACCCGACTGATGGTCATGCTCGGCTTTGCGACCCTGGAAAACTATCTTTTTTACTATCTCAAATTCACCGTGGGTCTTAAAAACCCCGAAAACACCGTATTTGACATTCTGGTGCTGCTCACGCTGGGCTCATTGGTCTCCGTCCTGGCGGCGGGCTGGGTTTCAGACCGTATCCACAAGCGAAAAATCCTGGTCTCAACCGGAGGACTTTTGATGGGAGCCACTGCGCTCACGTTTGTATTTACCCATAACATGCCCACAATTTTCGTGATGGGGGGAATTTTTGGGGTAGGATATGGCATCTATCTTTCCACCGACTGGGCGCTTGCTGTGGATGTCCTGCCCCCCGGACCGACAGAAGGGAGGAGCATGGGGCTTTGGCAAGCTTCGTTCAATCTCGGACAAGTCGGGGCTGGCATGATCGCTGGAGCTCTGATTGCGCCCCTGGCCCATGTCGTTTCCCTGTCTACCGCGTACCGCATGCTCTTTTTGGTAACATTTTTGTACTTTGTCCTGGGCTCTGCATTTATCTATAAAGTCCGTACGGCCCATTGAACACACGGGACTGCGGAGCTTCAACCAATCTTCAGGTTTAGCATAAAGGAATCCCGTGACTTTGAGGCGAATGTTAATCATCACGGGAACTCCATCCGAGGCCACGCTCTGCGTGGGAGGAGGTCGGTAAACTTGGCAGGATCAAGAAAATCACGGCGGCCCCTGACAGTTTTCATTCTGACAGCGACCTTGCTCACGTCGGCCCACGCGTTCTCGCAAGGGAAAGCCCGGTCCTTTCAGAGGTTGCTGGTATACAGTCCGCAGACCCAGCCTGGCGTATATACCGTGGAAGTCGCCGGCCGCACACGGGTGCAGGATGTCCACGCCCTGCGAGCTGGAGCCACGGTTCGGCTGGCAGGAACCTTGCAGGGGCATACTATCCGCGCCAGCCGCATAGACATCCTCTCTGGTGACATATTTCGCGTCTAGCCGCGCCATGCTATGCTTCATCTGGCGACAGAGCGCACATCGCGAAACAGGAGGACACATGGATGAACAATACAGGCTGGCTCATTACCCACAAGAACTGTTTGGACGGGGCCACAGCCGCGGCTATCGGGCAGCAGTGCGGACTGATCCCGGTGTTTGTAGAACCAGACCAGGTTGCCCGCGGGTTCGAAGCCATTTCGGACCAGAAACCGGTTTACCTGGCTGACGTTTCTCTAAAAACCGACCAGTATCCTCTGTACTCCTCACGCATCCATCAGCTTCTGGATCACCATCAGTCCGCGCTGGGTCTCAGGGCCTTTCCGCACGTAACCATTGATCTCAGCAAGTCTGGTTCCGGCCTGTTCTACGAGTATGCCGTCACCCAGGGATGGCTGACCCCGTCAAAAAACTGGGACCGGCTGATCGCCAGTGTCGAGCGGTATGATTTATGGCAGCCATGTCATGAACCGGGACAAAATTTAAACCGGTTGTTTCACGACCAGGGCTATGAGTGGTTCCAGCAACGATTCGGCCAGGGCTGGGCCCCTTATCAGCCGTCCGACCAAGACAGTCTGGCTAGGCTGATTAGCCAGGAGAGCCAATTTGTCCGGGAGCAAATGGGGAGGGCAGTGCGCACGTTCCGGCCGTTTCCCATGGTGGCCATACCACTGAGCGGAGAAGGTGCTGTGAATGAAGTGGCCCATAAATTATTGGCGGGGGGAGCCGCCCTCGTAGTCTTCCTCAAGGCAGACGGCCGACTATCCGTCCGGAGCGACACAAGGATCGATGCAGCCGTACTGATGGAGCAGATGTTTCATGGCGGCGGGCACGCCCGCGCAGCGGGCGGCCGCATGGAAACCCCCGGTCCCTACGGCCCGCAAGACGCTCAATCCCTGCTCCTCCAGATCGGCCACTACCTGGATCCTGGTTAATCTACTGTAAGAATGACTTTGCCTATCGTTTGATTGGTGACGAGATAGCGGTGGGCCTCATCGGCATGTGCTAGCGGAAAAGTACGGTCGATGATGGCTCCCAGCCGGCCAGATTGGAAAAACTCCCCGGTTCTTTCCTGAAATGTTTGGATCAGACGCATCTTGTCATAGACCGGTCTAGATCGCAGGGCGGTTCCTCGCAGGGTGATCCTGCGCCCCAGGAGCTGGCCGAGGTGGATCGGGGCCTCGGCTCCGCTGAGCGTGCCGATCACCACCAGAACCCCTCCCGTTTTAAGGCTGACCATGTTCTGCTCCAAGTAGTTCGCGCCGATGAAATCCAAAATGGCATCCACTCCCTGTCCCGCAGACCACGTGCGCGCTGCTTCCACAAAGGACTGGCGGTGATAATTGACCGCCTCCTCCGCGCCTAGAGACAAGACCCGCTGCCGCTTTTCTTCCGTCCCCACCGTCGTCAGCACATGCAGTCCCGCCAAAACAGCCAGTTGGATAGCCGCCGATCCTACCCCGCCAGCCCCCGCATGGATGATGACCCGCTGCCCCATGGCCAGTCCTGCCTTGTCGAAGAGCGCATCATACGCCGTGAGAAAAGCCTCCGGAATTGCCGCAGCCTCAACATCCGTCAGAGCCGGCGGAACAGCCCAGGCGAATTCGGCTGGGCAGGCCACATATTGCGCGTAGCCGCCGCCCGAGATTAGGGCCATTACGCGGTCTCCCTCATGAAACCGCATGACGCGGGTTCCGACCTTAGTCACCACCCCGGCACATTCGAGTCCCGGAATTTGGTATTCTGGACGTGGAGGCGGCGGCGGATAGAGCCCTTGACGTTCCAGCAGGTCAGCGCGATTGACACCTGCCGCGTGGACACGTATGACAATATCATCGGGACCGCATGCTGGCATGGGCACTTCTTGCATGCGCAAAACCTCGGGCCCTCCAAATTCTGTCAGCGCGATAGCTTGCACTATAATCCCCCCCGAACATTTCATGGTCACAATCCCGACTTCAGCTGGC
>JAKAAS010000044.1 GCA_021802225.1 Bacillota bacterium | reverse complement strand
AAATCAAGTGAAACAGAGCGAAGCGGCGGCCCAGGTGGCCCAAGCCGCTGTCCAGGCGGCAGAGGTCAAGCTGGCTCAGGCCGAGTCCTCTGCGCAAACTTCGCCCGCCAATGTGTTGCCGTCCACAATAACAGCGGACCAGCAGGCCGTGGCGGCGGCTCAGGCTCAGTTGAAGAACGATCAGGCCGCTCTGGTCACGGATGAACAGACCGTGCAGACGGCAGAAAGTACTTTGTCAACGGACCAAACGCTATATGGTACGATGGCGGGCCAATATGCTGCCGACGAAGCGGCTTACCAGGAGGCCCTGCTGGACTACAACAGCTGGCAGGGCTATGGCAGCAACCCTTACACCGCTACGCTCAGCAAGACCCAAACCGTGGCGCAGCAAGCATCTCAGGCTTACAACACGCTGCAGTCCGCTCAGAGCGCGGTGCAGGCCGCCCAAAGCGCTGTGGCGGATGAGCAGAAGACTATTGTCAGCGATCAGGCGGCTGTGGACAGTGCGCAGGCCGCTTTAGAGTCTGCCGGGAACTCCTTAACGGGGCAGCAGGCCAGCAATCAGCTGTCTGTCGAGGCCGCGCAGGCCGCAGTGGGCCAGGCCAAGGCGCAGGCTGCCCAGTCCGCGCAGGCAGTGCAAGCAGCCCAGGCCGACCTGGTCCAAGCCGAGGCGCAGTACAATGACCGCACCAGCGCCAACCAGACATTGTTGGCGGCGAAGAATGCTGTCAGCGCTGCCCAAACCGGAGTGCAAGCGGCTGAGGCGCAACTGGCAGCGGCGCAGGCCCCCCCAAGCTCTGCTGCTCTAGCTGCTCTCCAGGCTGGTGTGTCTGAGGCGCAGGCTGCGTCCGGCGTCTTGGCGGCCGAGCTGCGCCGGAACACGATTGTTGCCCCTTTCTCCGGGGTGGTCACAGCGGTCACGGATACAGTGGGGGCTCTCGCCAGTCCCGGAGCCCCTATACTATCTATGGAAAGTTCTCAGATGGAGATTCAAGCGGCATTGAGCCAAAATGACATGGCAGCCGTCAACACCGGCGACAGCGTGACGGTGACGGCTCCGGGCGTGTCGGCCACGGTGAAGGCCAGAGTGGCCGCTGTCTCCCCTAGCGGCAATTCAGCATCGCTAGCCTTTGCGGTGATGGTGACCCCTGACCAGACCCCGTCGTGGCTTAAGGCCGGAGAATTCGTGTCGCTGGATGTTCTGACGCGCACGGTTCACAATGCGGTGATTATTCCTTCGGATGCCATTGTGACGTTCAATGGCAAAGATCAGGTCTTTGTGGTAGGAAAAGGGCACAAGGCGGTATTGGAAACGGTGGTGCCGGGACTGTCCAATGGTGTGGACACCCAGGTCACCGGAGTGAGGGCCGCAAGCCCGGTAGTGGTCTCTGGGCAAACCTATCTGTCCAGTGGCAGTGTGGTCAGAGTCAGCCAGACATTGTCTGTCCCGTCAAGCTTTCAAGGCTCGGCGGTGGGAGGATTGGATTCTGCTGCCGCCCCTGCTGCAACGGCCGCAGCGGGCGGCAAGAAGGGAGCTGGCAAGTGAACCTGACTGCCCTCTCAATCCGCAGACCTGTGACCGTTCTCATGATTTTGGGCGCCTTTGTGCTCTTCGGGATTGTGGCCTTTACCAAGCTTCCTGTCCGCCGTCTGCCCAACGTCAGCTATCCCTTCATCCGGGTCGTCATCGGCGACCCGGGAGCTAGCGCATCCACCATCAGCAGCACGGTGACATCCCGGGTGGAGGACGCTCTGACAAGCGAAACGGGTATTCTCTCCATGGTGGGTACGTCGGCGCCGGGACGGGCGGAAGTCGCGATTCAGTTTGTGGGCGGCACCAATATCGACCAAAAGGCCTCAAGCGTGGCCCTGGACCTGGACAAAATTGCCAGGACGCTGCCGGCCACGGCTACCGCTCCCTCCATTATCAAGGCCAATCCTTCTGCGCTGCCTATGATGAATGTCGCGTTGTCCGGTCCTTTGGCGTCTTCCCAGCTGTTTAGTTTGGCCTCCACCATTGTCGCCCCCACACTTCAGGAAATTCCTGGGGTGGCTCAGGTCAGCGTGGTGGGCGGCCGCCCCGCCGTGATCAACATTGCGGTGCACAACGCAGCGCTCCAGGCTTACGGAATCACTTTGCCGGAGGTGCTCACCGCTCTGAAAGCGGAAAACACCTCGGTTACCGGGGGCCTCACTATCGTCGGCAACCAGGAACTGGCAACAAAGACGGAGGGCGGGTACGCATCTGTGCAGGCCCTGCAGGATTTGCCCATTGCAAGCCGGCCCGGGGGGGCGGTGCTGCTGAGCAATCTTGCCACCGTCTCTCCCAATTTGGCGGCCGCGCAGTCTTTTGCGACACTAAACGGGCATCCGGCCGTCGGATTGGTGATCACGGCCTCCTCTACAGCGAATTCCCTGCAGGTGGATAATCAGATTCGGAGCGCTCTTGCGGCTATGGGGGAGCAGTTGCCTCCCCATGTGCACACCGCCATTACCGGGGATATTACCAATTACACCAGGGCGGCCCTCGCCAATGTGGAAGGCGATTTGGCGCTGGGCATTGTCATGGCTGGTCTGGTCCTGCTGCTCTTTTTACGCAGGATCACCAACACCCTGATCGTGATGGTAGCCATTCCCGTGTCGCTTGTCAGCACCTTCGCGGTGATGTATTTTCTCGGGTTTAGTCTGGATTTGATTTCCCTGATGGCGCTCTCTTTGCTGATTGGCATTTTGGTGGATGATTCTATTGTCGTGCTGGAAAACATCCACCGGCATCTGATGATGGGGAAAGATCCCGATAAGGCAGCGGTCGATGGCCGCATGGAGATCGGGGCCGCGGCGGTAGCTATCACTCTGACCGACGTGGTGGTCTATGCGCCGATTGCTTTTCTCAGTGGCAATGTCGGACAGCTGTTCCGGGAATTTGGCCTCACGATTGTGGCGGCGACGCTATTTTCGCTGCTGGTTTCCTATACTCTAACCCCAATGCTGGCCGCCCGCTGGAGTGCGCGGCCCGCTGCCGTCCGTTCCAACGTCCTCACCCGGGCGGGTGACGGGTTCGAACGCGGATTTGAAGCGATGCGCTCAGGATACCGCCGTGTGATCGGGTGGACCCTCAGCCACCGCATTCTGACATTTAGCTTGGCGGTCCTGTCACTTATCGGTACGCTGGCTTTTGTTGCCTCAGGCGCCATCCCGACGACCTTTGTGCCGCGGGAGGACAACGGGGTCTTTACAGTGAACGCGACGCTTCCTCCCGGCACACCCCTGTCACAAAGCCAGGCGACTCTGGCCAGTCTGAGCCGCCATATTCAGTCAATGCATGGAGTTACCACAGTCTTCCTGTCTTCGGGGTACGGGGGCGGGGTGGGTGCTGGACACAATATTGGCCAGATTACGGCGGACCTGGCTCCACGGGGCGAGAGGCCCTCCATCTACACATTTGTCAAGCAGGTGGATAAAATGGCCCGCAAGTACCCGGGCCTCAAAGCGCATGCGCATGTGCAGAACCCACTGATCGCCGCGGGGGCCCGCGCCGCCGCCATCAACATTCTGGGGCCCAATTTGGACGAGGTGAATACGCTGGCAGGCGCAGTGCTGGCGCAGGCCCAAAAGAATCCGGCTGTGACGGAAGTGTCCGATTCGGTGGCAGCGCCAACGCCAGAGATGACGGTCAGCATTAACCATGCGGTTTCCGCTTATCTGGGGGTGTCGACGTCATCCGTGGGCACTACGGTGTCCGCCGCGCTCGGGGCTGCTGCCGTACCTCCGATCGTGCCGAGCAGCACCCAGCCAGCCATTCCGGTGCAGTTGAGCCTGGCAGGCAGTCCTGACCTGACGGCCTCTCAGATCGCGCAGATTCCCGTAAGCGCCGGAGTCCATGGGGCAGTGCCGTTAGGGCTGGTGGCCCGACTGGCCGAAATTCCGGGATCCAGCAAGATTACGCAGATAAACCGGGAATATGCTGTGTCGGTGTCGGCCTCCAGCGCCTCGGGCAATGTGGGGCCGGCCAATCAAGCGCTCTTGGCTGCTGTCCAGAAGGTCGGCCTGCCCACGGGATACAGTTATCAAGTAGCGGGTCAGGCAGCTCAGCAGGCCCTGGCCTTCGGCCCCTTGATTCAGGCCTTGCTGCTGTCAATTGTCCTGCTCTACATGCTGATGGCGGCGCTGTATGAATCGTTTGCCGAGCCTTTTGCGATCTTGCTATCCCTGCCGATGGCGACGGTCGGGGCATTTCTGGGATTGTGGATGACAGGGTTGCCCCTCTCAATTTTCTCGCTGCTGGCGCTGATTATGCTGATGGGACTGGTGGCCAAAAATGCCATCTTGCTCATCGATTACACGAAAACGCTGAGACGGCGCGGGATGGAACGCAACGAGGCGGTTATCGAGTCGGGAGCTACCCGGATCCGGCCAATCATCATGACGACCGCTACGATGATTGGCGCCATGCTGCCTTTGGCCATCAGTCACGGGTCGGGATCGTCTGAACGCATGCCCATTGCCGTAGTGCTGATTGGTGGGTTGACGTCATCCACTCTGCTGACCCTGTTGGTGGTGCCAGTGCTGTACACGATGATCGACGATGCGGTGCAGTGGCTGCGCACGGTGCTTCCGCACTCCCGCTCGACATTCGCCGAGGCTCATGCGCAAGGAGTGGACAACGGCTGAAGGCGGTAGAGAACTGGTACGCAATAGAGCGGGACAATATTGCGGCATTTGGCGCCTGCGAATCCGGCTGATTATCAGGCCTTGTTGACGGTCCTAGGACCGTCAACAAGGCCTTTTGACTGGCGAAAAGCAGACAGGTGTGAGCCGCGCCCCGGGCGGACAAATTCTGTGAGGTTTTGCTGAACAGATTCGCTGCAGAAGAGACAAGACGCCTCCGGACCGCAATGCCCGCCATAAGACATTGTTTCACGGCAAGGGCCATACTCACTGGCGGGTCTCGCCCCTATCAGATGCAATTTTCCCGGCTGACAAACAACGGCCTACCAGGAAGATAAGGAAAGAAAGGAACTGCGTCTTGCAATTTGGCCATACCCGTGATATTCTATACATCGTCACTACTGACGGCGACAATCTTGTCCCCGGTATACGTTTGGTACAAGGGGCGGCCGCATAAGAATATGGTGGATGTAGCTCAGTTGGTTAGAGCACCAGGTTGTGGCCCTGGGGGTCGGGGGTTCAAGTCCCCTCATTCACCCCAATAAAATTTTTGTTGCCCGGTTTGCCGGGATTTTTTGCGCCCGTAGCTCAGCTGGATAGAGTGTCGGACTTCGAATCCGCAGGTCGTAGGTTCAAATCCTACCGGGCGCACCAGGCGAGGGTGATGGAATGGCAGACATGCGAGACTTAGGATCTCGTGCCGCAAGGCGTAAGGGTTCAAGTCCCTTCCCTCGCACCATTGCACGCGGAAGTAGCTCAGCGGTAGAGCATCGCCTTGCCAAGGCGAGGGTCGCGGGTTCAAATCCCGTCTTCCGCTCCATTTGTCGAGGCGTCTAACGCCTCGTTTTTTTTCATGGCTTGGACACTGTCCCGTCACATGTTATAATCAACTTATTTGTATCGGGCATTTGAGGAGGAATTAAGAAATAATGCAGGTGGCATTGCAGCGGTTGCCCAATTCGGTGGCGAAAGTTTCGGTTACGATTGACCCCAGCGATTTAAATAGTGCGATGGATAAGGCATTTCGCTCTGTCGTTGGCAAGTACAATATTCCCGGTTTCCGGCGCGGGAAGGTGCCTCGCCAGATTTTTGAGCGGTTTGTAGGCCGGGAAGTGATTCTTGAAGAAGCAGCCCATCAGCTGGTCGAGAACCATTATTCGGAGGCTCTGTCCGAGGCTGCGGTGGAGCCAGTGGCTGAACCGCGCATCAATATTACCAAACTTGATGACGGACAGCCTTTCGAATTTGATATTGAAGTGGAAAGCAAGCCGTCAATTGAATTGCCCGACTACGCCGACTTGCTGGCAGAGCCTCTGGCAATTCTGGAAGCCACAGACGAACTGATCGCTGAGGAATTGGCTCAGGTCGCCAAAGGGCAGGCGCAGATGGTCCCGGCTGATGAGGAGCCTGTAGGAAAAGGACACCGGATTACGGTGAGTCTTAAAGGCTTCTTAGAGGGCGAGGGCGAAGAGGCAGAGCCGTTTGTGGATGATGACTCCTATGTCATTGAAATTGGCGCTGGCACTGTAGTCGAGGGGATGGAAGATCAGCTGCTGGGATTAATGGTCAATGAGCCTGCGGAGATCAAACTAACCTATCCTGAACAGCACCCTGAAGTGGCACTGGCGGGGAAGCCCGTTCGTTTTGAGGTTACCGTGCTGGAAAACAAGCGCCCTGAGGTTCCTGAAATTGATGACGATCTGGCCAAAGCAATTGGGTTGGAGTCCATGCAGGAATTGCGGGACCAAGTCACGAATACTTTAAAATCCCGGTTGTTGGAGCAGGCCAAGAATGAGCGACTCCAAACAATCATGGGTAAACTAAAAGAGCGCGTGTCCGTTGAAGTGCCTCAGGCGATGGTGGACCGGGCCATTCACAACCAGTTGCATGAACTTGAAACCACGCTCGAGCGGATTGGGGCCAATACGGAAGAGTACCTGGAAAGCAGGCAAATCACTCCGGAGGCATTGCATGAAGAACTGAGGCCAGCGGCCGCGGAGCGGGTTAAGGAAGAGGTTTTGTTGGAAACTGTCGCGCGGGCCGAGCATCTTGAGGTTTCTGACGACGAGGTTATCCAATCCATCAAACCCGTGGCGGATATGTATCGCCAGCCTCTGGATGATATTGTCCGCTGGTTTCGCAGCACCGGAGAATTCGAGGCCGTGCGTTCCAATCTGCTGCTGTCTAAAGCGGGCGATTACCTTGCCTCGACGGTAACTGGACAGCCAGACAAAGGAGAGTGAACGATGAGTTTCAGCTACCTTATTCCGATGGTGGTGGAGCAGACCAACCGCGGCGAGCGGTCGTATGACATCTATTCACGCCTCCTCAAAGAGCGCATTATCTTTCTGGGCAATGCCATTGATGATGATGTGGCCAATTTAATTGTCGCGCAGCTGCTCTTTTTGGAAAGCGATGATCCGGATCGGGATATTCATGTCTATGTCAATTCTCCCGGGGGATCCGTAAGCGCAGGGCTGGGTATCTATGATACCATGCAGTATATAAAGCCGGATGTGTCTACGATCTGTGTGGGGATGGCCGCGAGCATGGGGGCTCTCCTGCTGGCTGGCGGGGCTGCAGGCAAGCGGTTTGCTTTGCCGAATTCCCGCGTCATGATTCATGAACCCTGGATCAACAATCTAGGGGGCAAGACTACAGATGTGGAGATTCAGATGAAAGAGTTGTTGCGGAGCCGGGAGTCGTTGGCAGGAATTTTGGCAAAGCACAGCAATCACTCTGTAGAGCAGATTTTGGAGGAAACGCAGCGGGACTACTGGATGACAGCAGCCGAGGCGCGTGATTATCAATTGATTGACGAAGTTGTAGAACCGCGTGGCAAAACGGTCCCTGAAACGCCGGCCGAGGAATAACTTATGGTCAGCTTGGTGATTGTAGGGGTGTCAAAGAGGGGGGCTTATAATGTTCAAGTTCACCGATGAAAAAGGTCAGTTAAAATGCTCGTTTTGTGGCAAATACCAGGATCAGGTCAAACGGCTTATAGCCGGACCCGGTGGTGTCTACATCTGCGACGAGTGCGTGGAGCTCTGCTCGGAGATCATCGAGGAAGAACTCAGCGACGATGTCGAATTTGAGTTAAAGGACATCCCCAAGCCGCAGGAAATACGAGCGATACTTGACCAGTATGTAGTGGGTCAGGACCGCGCCAAAAAGACCCTGTCGGTGGCGGTGTACAACCACTACAAGCGCATAAACCTTGGCAGCAAAGTCGATGACGTTGAACTGCAAAAGTCCAACATTTTGATGTTAGGCCCTACCGGTTCCGGCAAGACCCTGCTCGCCCAGACCCTAGCTAAAATCCTCAATGTGCCTTTTGCCATTGCGGACGCGACGTCTTTGACCGAAGCGGGCTACGTGGGCGAGGATGTTGAAAACATCCTTCTCAAGCTGATCCAGGCTGCGGATTACGATGTGGAAAAGGCTGAAAAAGGCATTGTCTACATTGACGAGGTCGACAAAATTGCTCGTAAATCCGAGAATCCGTCGATTACGCGCGATGTGTCAGGTGAAGGTGTGCAACAGGCTTTGCTGAAGATTCTTGAAGGTACGGTGGCTTCTGTTCCCCCTCAGGGTGGCCGCAAACATCCGCATCAAGAATTCATTCAGATTGACACCACGAATATTCTCTTCATCGTGGGAGGGGCATTTGACGGGGTTGACAAGCTGATCAAACGGCGTATTGGCCGCAAAGGTCTAGGATTCAACGCGGAAATTCAGATGGTGGAGCAAAACATCGGCGATGTGCTGTCGAAGATTATGCCCGAGGATTTGCTGAAATTCGGCTTGATTCCGGAGTTTGTCGGACGGTTGCCGATTTTGGTGACTCTGGATGCTCTGGATGAGGCGGCACTTGTGCAAATTCTGACCGAACCGCGCAATGCCTTGGTGAAGCAGTATCAGAAAATGCTCACCCTGGACAACGTGGAACTCGAGTTTAAAGACGAGGCCGTTCGCGCGGTGGCTCGGGAGGCCATGCGGCGCAATACTGGAGCCCGGGCACTGCGAGCGATCATTGAGGATATTATGCTCAATGTGATGTACGATATTCCGAGCCGGACAGACATTGCCAAATGCATCATTACCCAGGATGTGGTGGAAAAGCGTGATGAACCTCTCTTGGTGACCCAGGACCGGGCGAAACGTCCTAAGAAGCAAAAAGAAGAAACGGCCTGAACTGGAAAATATGTTTCCGCATGCCACAAGGCTCCCTCACTGAACCGTGAGGGAGCCTTGTAGTTTGCGGCTTAAAGCGGGGAGGATTGGGCATAATATCCTCAATGATC
>JAKAAS010000043.1 GCA_021802225.1 Bacillota bacterium | reverse complement strand
GCGACGAGGCGAGTGCGCGAGCCTTGTCGGACCTCACCGATCGGGGCATTAATCGCGTGGCCAATGCGGTCGCACAGTCGGCTGATCATATCCTGAGCTATTTTACGGCATTGCGGGCAGAATTAGGATTTTACGTGAGTTGCCTAAACCTCTGGGATACCCTGGGGGCGAAAAATGCCCCGATAGCGTTTCCCGATCCCTGTGACTGGGAGCCGCTGTGCCTCGCAATCGAAGATTTGCGTGATGCCAGTTTGACATTAAGGAGTGAGCAGCCGGTCGTCGGCAACAATGTCCAAGGCGACGGAAAGTCGCTGGTGATCATCACGGGAGCAAACTCGGGGGGAAAGTCCACATTCTTGCGCAGTGTCGGGCTCGCGCAGCTGATGATGGGCTGCGGCATGTTCGTCGTCGCGAAATCCTACCGGGCGAATATCTGCCGGGGTATTTTCACGCATTTTACCCGGGAAGAGGATGCCACGATGGCGAGTGGCCACCTGGATGAAGAACTCAAGCGGATGAGCACGATTGCGGACCAGATAAGGCCACATAGCCTGATGCTCTTTAATGAATCCTTTTCGACCACCAATGAGCGTGAAGGCTCGGAAATTGGGCGCCAAGTCGTCCGCAGTTTGTTGGATGCCGACATCAAAGTGTTGTTTGTCACCCATCAATTTGATTTGGCGGAGAGCTTTTACCACAACCCTGACTCCTGTGATTCCACGCTCTTCCTGCGGGCAGAACGGGAGCCTGATGGCCAGCGCAGCTACCGGTTGGAGGTGGCCGCGCCGCTACCCACGAGCTTCGGAGAGGACCTCTATTACCGGGTTGGAGGGTGGCTGGATGAGGATAAAGACCGCATTCCTGCCCAGTCTCCCGAGTCATGACGCCTTTCATATCTCCGAATGCAGGATATCCCGCCCGAAGTAGGCGTGCGCCAGGAGGCCTCGGGGTTTCGTTCTGAGCACAAGAGGACAGGGACCGCGCCGGAAACCTGCGGTGGCTGTCCGAGTCGTGCGGCATGCCCAGCATCCGCACCGCCGGCCATCTCCGGTACTTTAATGATCGGAGGTTGGGTGCTTGTAGACAAATGGAACGTGCCCCCCTATACGCCGGAGGCCGCGAAGGCCATCAGTAAGGGTCGCCTTGGCTAATCTGGAGACCAGTCTCTTTTGGGTCGTACACGGGGTCGTCAGTACTGCGCCCGATCCGCCGGGCTTGGGCCCTCCACGCACTTGTCGCTTTGTGGCTGATACGCGCGGCCTTGCCCTACGCAGGCGCTGTGGGCTGGGCTCCAAGTTTTTCCTGGGTTTGCTCCTGTCTCCGTGGTATCCCCATGCCGCCTCCCATACGCCGGAAGGGCTCTCAGCGCGTGTTTCCATCGCTTCCCGAGACTGGCAAGTCATCCCTGGTCCATTGCGCCATTCGCTACATGGCCGGATGGGAAATGCCCATGTCCGGACTGATCCCGGATGGAGACACGAGGTGATGACAGGGTGCACACTACGGGCCTTATCTCGGGAATCTGGCATAAGACGTAAGCTTACGATGTCCCGCTGCGCGATGTCAGGCGAGAACCGTCCCTCCAGAAGAGGCACATCCTACGCCTTTCCATTCTTGACGATACAGCGGTGGGGGTTTATAATCTTTGTAGAAAGATGAGCCATGGAGCTGGCTCACCAAATTGCCTAGCGGCTAATGGCTCCTGATCAATAGATGTTGGTCAGGGGTCATTTTTTGTGGACTCTCGGGTTACCCCTGACCCTGTGCAATTTTATCGTCGAAAGAAGGGGCCACCATTAGCACGCAAGAAGCTGGGTGCAGACTATCTCGTCCGACCATTTACCAGAGGAACAGAAGATCTCCTTGGCCGCATGGATTGTGGAGACATCACCATATGATGGGGCGCCCGTGGTTACGAATACTCCCTACGCCCGCATGTTCAACGCACCAATCCTGTCTTAAAACGGCGACCACTCGCCTGCCTGCTGATCAACTTCGAGGCGCTCTTTACGGAGAACAGCGGGTCGCCTTTCCACACAGTCGAGGCCGGCGGTTTCCATCGCAGACTGATTTAGTCTGGTCAAACCCGCGCGTCAATGCGCGTCCGTGCCTGGCATCATCTATATCTATGCGACCCAACCCATTTCACTCTCGCTCCGGTCTCCAACTTACGCGGGAGAATTATTCTTTGGGGCGGAAGGAGGACGGTGATGCCGTCGTGGCTTGAACCTCTAGATCCACAAGATATGGTGTTCGAAGACGAACGCGTGTATGACATACTGGGGTCGCGGTGGCATTTCTCTCGAGGCCATGAACCATTGGCGGTGATCAATGATCAACATCAAATCCGCAGTGTGGTGTGTCTGTCCGACATCCTCGCCTACGTGGCCGCTCAAATGCAGGGGGTGCACCATTTATGGCCATCCTTAACGGTAGTTGTGCCGGAAACATCGTGGCGAACCATGCGGACATCAATGCTTGGGATGCCCATTGGACAATTTTCCCGTTCTCGGCGGGGAATTGTCTGGATGCCCACTGATTGGGCTCATGCGGTACGGCTTCTCTCTCGCTCCTCACGGTCGGTTTTGTATGTTCAAGATCGTCGGCATGCTTTAGTGGGTAAAATAACATGGACATCTTTGCAACGTTATAGGAACTTTCTGGGAGATTCCGAGGAAGATGATCGCTCGTAATACGCCCAGAGACAACAGCACGTCGTCAGGACAGGGTGTCATGCTACAGGAAAGCATCCAAGCGGTCAGGAAGCCAGCACGCGCGGATCTCCAGCCTGCTGGACGGGCGAGCATCCGCAAGATACCGCGGCTGCGGATCCCTCCACTGGCACCGAGACCCATGTGACCGATCTTGATGCGCATGAAGGTGACGAAAGACCAAGGCGTGCAACAGAAATCCTCTCGGAAAGGTCCATGGTCAATTTCAATATGACGCGCTATTTGATTAGGACTGGGACGGCACCTTGCGCAAGTTTCAGCCAGATATTGACGTAATGGGCCATAATCTGCACAATAACATTATCTCGGTCATGGTGTTGACCGTGGCTCAAGCCAAAGCGTGGATCAAACCACTAATAACACCTCCCTCAGACAATTGACAAAGGGAGGATATCCTAATGAGTCAGATAGCAAAATTTATCAATCATAATACTGCTAGGCGAACTTTCCATCAGACCGTAGCGATTTACAAGTCAGATCCTTGCAATGGCGATTATCAACGGATTTTTGTGCATAGCCGTAGAGTCTCCGCGGGGCTTGTGGCATGGCCGATACGAAACATGAATCAATCTTTCCGACGTGACGATTTATCGTATTTCAACCATATTAACACTAAGAAAATGGGCCTCATCCCACAATCGGTGGGGGCGGCCGTAAGCGACCCGAGACACTATAAAGAGCATTCAAAACACATAGTGGTAAGAATCGTGAGTGGTCACGTAACAGGAACAATGACATCGCGACGATCACTGTGTCACATGCCGTCCTCTGCGTGGCCTCTATCAGAATGGAGAATGTCTTGATGGCTGAACAGCATTGGTGCGCATACAGCCGACTCCCAAAACTAAGAAAGCAAGATCCAACATTACAAGGGACTAAATGGGATAGTGCGTTTTTATCGTCCTTGACAAGCGCACAGTGTCTTTTTTGTGCGGGTCAGGAAAGGGCTGTAAAAGAATATTTTGATGCTCTGTTCTATGAAATGATTCATGCGTGGGAAACGCAAAAAAGTATTCGTGAGGCATGGGGAGTTTGTCCCCGACATGCAAGCCATCTTGCTCAGTATGAGGGCGCCTTAGGTGGAACGATTGTGGTTCAAGATGTGCTCACTACCCTGTGTTCGTATTCTTCGCCCGAGAAAGCGCCCGCTCCATGTCCTGTCTGCATTTTAGAAGACGAAGTGACTCAACGCTACAAACGTTACCTAAGAGCGGTGGCACGCTCAGAGACAACCATGCAGATCACTGTGTGCTGGTCACATTTCAAAACTACTGTGACGGATATCAAGATGTCTAAAAGCTTCCGTCAATCGCTATGGAATCAACAAAAAAAGATGTGGATGACATGGCTGGGATCCTTCTCTGATGCGACTTCTTTAGATTCGCAGGACTTGGAGGCAGGGCGGGCTTGGCAGGAAGTGCTGGAATACTGGTCTGATCGGTTATTGGTAGCCACGTCTAATGATGACGATGTCGTGTCAGGTGGCAGTTGACCCAGCGTGTGCCAAATAAGACGACTGGAAAGGAACGGAACATGTATACAATTGAAATTCCTGGACGGGGCACCCTCCAGCTCAGTTACGCAGTGTTTGATTTTAACGGGACCCTAGCTGATGGGGGAGAGTTGTTCTCCAATATTGGAGTTTTGATTATGCGCTTGTCGAGCTTATTAGAATGTGTGGTTTTGACCGCTGATACCTTCGGATCGGTGCACGACGCGCTCAAAACCTTACCAGTTCGCACTGAGATTGTTAACACGGGCACCGACAAAGCTAATGCCATCAAACTTTTGCGTGGCGGAGTAGTGGTGGTCGGCAATGGTCGCAATGACTATGAAATGATGACTGCGGCCGATTTATCTATTATAACAGCCGGTCCTGAAGGCACTGCGGCAAAATCCATTATGGTGGCAGATATCTTTGTACCAAATATCTACACAGCGTTTGATCTGCTATTACAACCCAAAAAAGTGATTGCTACGCTGCGATCCTAACCATAGGTTGAAAGTGTGATGAAGGAGATGCAATCGTTGTATGGAAATACTCAATCATCATAGGTTGTTTTGCGGGATTATTCTCGAGACCTCCAGACACGATATCAGGGGAGAACTATAGCGGAACACAGCCTCACACCGTCTCCTTCCCTAACGCCGTCGGGAGAGCGCGCGTTATATTTGCCGTATGCAGTGATCACTGCATACGGAGATTTATTGCGGTCCGGTGGATCACCAGAACCGCTCATGCCGGTGGTTAGTGTTCCCATTTTTTCGGAAACCGACCCAAACAACTTCGCATCCCAGTCCAGCAACCTCGTTCTGCCGTCGCGAACTTATGACCACTCTAACAGACACCGTGTCAGATCCTTTAAGTTGTCGTCTAGGGGCAGCGCGCGCGAAAAATCAAGAACGAGTGGGAGTACGGGGTTCCGTGGTTAAGGACGGTCTATTATTCGCCTAGCCAAGTAGGCGGTGCATTGGGAATGCACCTTTTACGATGGAACCCATAGAATACGGCTGAAAACATGAGACCCAACACTTTGGCCGCCACCCATTGCACGGAAATGAGGAAAAAGACACATGCAGTTCTATGGATTGCTGTCAAATTCGGTGACAGCGGCACTAGTCAGTGCCGACGGGTCAATTGATTGGTTGCCGTTCCCGCGTTACGATTGTCCTACGGTATTTGCGCGCTTGCTTGGCGGGGACCGCCACGGGTATTTTCGAGTGCGGCCTGATACATCCGCCGTGTCCCACCAGCACTATGTTGCGGATACCAATGTTCTTCAAACGATATGGACAAGTCCCAAGGGCCAAGCTTCAATTCATGATTATCTGGCCATTGGACGCACCGAGCTACGCCGCCTCATTACCACCGAGATTGCGTTGGCCGTCGAATTGCGGCCCCGGTTTCATTACGGTCTAGTCGGAGTGTCTTCAACACCAGCGGGTTCAGGAGCCATATTGCGCAACCCCTTGGGATCTGAAGCGTTGGTCTTCGCCATTAATGGTCGGCCGTCCGACATAACAGACGCGGTCCTCTCCAACCTATCACAGGAAACCTGGTGGTTGCCTCCCGGCCATTATGAGCTGATCCTCCGTTATATCGCGGACGACAAGCGGGAAGGGAACCACTCGGTGGATTCCCTTTTGGAGGAAGCCCTTGTGGAGGAAACATGCATAACCGAGCAGCAATTGGAGTCAGAGGGCACTAACCGATTTCTTACCCGAACGGTGCGCTATTGGCGAAGTCGTGTTCCCGTCTTGGTGCCCGAACTGGAGCCCTATCGGGAGAGTTGGGTCCGGTCCCTCCTAGTGCTCAATGCGTTAACCTATCGGACCACTGGAGCAATCATTGCAGCACCAACCACGTCTTTGCCAGAAGCCATTGGTGAGACCCGACAATGGGACTATCGCTTCGCATGGGTGCGTGATGGATCCTTTGCTGCTGAGGCACTTCTACAGGCAGGAGATCCGATTGCGTGCCGACGGTTTTTAGAGTTTCTATTTAACTGTGTGGACCTCGGTGGCAAGCCATTCCCCGCTCCTTTTTTTCATGTGGATGGAACCCTCATTCGTGGCGAACGGGAATTGGGTTGGCTCCCGGGCTTTGAGGGCTCCATCCCCTGCCGTGAAGGAAATGCTGCGACGCACCAACAGCAACTGGACATTGAAGGAGATTTTGTCTGGACTATTTGGCGATATTTTCAGGTCACTGGTCATAGAGACTTTCTTCGATTTAACTGGGATATGCTTGAAACTATTATTGAATGGGTGGCGACTCACTGGCGTGGGGAAGATGCCAGTTTGTGGGAATTTCGCGACCAAGATGCGCATTATACTCATTCTAAACTCATGTGCTGGGTAGCATTGCATTATGGATCTCTCCTAGCGCGCGCCGTCGAAGAAGACCCAGCGGCAATCCGCTGGCAGACTGAAGCAGATCGAGTGCGCGATACTATTGAAACTCATGGTTATAATAGCCATTTAGGACATTATGTGGCGGCTTTTGGTCGGACGAGTGTTGATGCAGCATTATTGGTTATGCCCTTATATGGGTATTGCCCTATTCATTCCTCTCGCTTTTTGCAAACGGTAACGGTGATTGAACAAACGCTGGTCAAAGGAATTTGGGTGTACCGATATAGTGACGACATGCTCGGTGCGGCGGCCCATCCATTTGTGCTCGCCAGTTCGTGGTTGGCCCGTGTCTATATCAGAATGGGACGCCGACGCGAGGCCGAATCGATCTTAGATGGCATATTGAAAAAACAGACAGATTTGGGGCTGTTAGGCGAACATGCCGATGTCGAGACAGGGGTTCCTCGCGGCAATTTTCCACAAGCCTTTTCTCATCTCGGTATCATTATGATGATCTGGGAACTAGTCCAAAATATCTCGAGTGTGTAATCGCAATCTCCGATTTTGACGAGCGACCGTCGCCGTCCAATCAAGGTTCAGGGCTAACATCCCCGCGACGAACGGGTTCATGCACTTATCCGCACGGATTCGTTCGACAAGCAATCCGGCACCGACTGAGTGCACTAGTTCGCTTGGGCGGGGTGTTCGGGACATGGCCATTAATGTAGCCCAATAGTATGCGTCTTGGTGGCGAACACCCCACGATCCTTTCCATTCCTACAGGGGTTCTCTTGCGACCGGTTACTGACGCGACAGACATTTTTGGCGATGCTGGCAATTCCCACAATGACATTGACAGCTAGGCGTAATCTATATAGACTAAAACTTAGGCAATGGAGATCTGCCATCCGGCTTGCGGCATTCTGAGGATCGCAACCTGGTGAATCGCCTCTTGAGGCTAATGACTCCTACCGTAGGATGGGACACCCGATCGCAGTCTGTGGGCTGAACCGATACAACCGTACGGATAGGGAGCGTAAATCCATGGCCTCAATGGCTTCTATCTTGAATCATCCCCCCATAGGATTTTCACGATCTCCCCGACCCTTAAGCCGTCGGTTTTTTCGCTGGCGTCCGACCTGTCGATCGCACTTGGTTGTGACGGAGAGGGAGAATGTAGAATGTCTGCGTCTTCTGGACAAATAGCAGATGGGACGGCTTGGGCCGTGACCGCGTTTTCAACGACCTCGTTTATGCTGGGCTTATATAATGCGGGACTCGTAGATCCTCATGGATTAGCCGTAGTGTTGCCCGTGGCATTTTTTTTTGGAGGATTGATGCAAATCCTGGTGGCGATCTTAGAAACCCTCAGAGGCAATTCATTCGGGGCCACGGTGTTCGGGAGTTATGGTCCCTTTTGGGTCATCTTGGGCGCTATCAATGTCTGGTTTGTGAAAATGATTCCCGCTAGTGCCATGGGATCGGCTCTGGCAGTATTTTTGGCGATGTGGGCCGTGATTAGTTTTTATTTCTTTCTGGCGTCTCTTCGGACCAACCGAGTGCTCAGCGCCATTCTCGCCCTCATCGTCATAGCGCTGATTTTGCTCAGTCTGGGGGCTGGACTGCCGAGTGTGTTCCTGACTCGGGTGGGAGGTTGGGTCACCTTGGTGTTTGCCACCTTGGGCTGGTACTATGCTGCAGCGCATTTGTTAACGTTTACCTTTGACCGCGATGTATTGCCGTTGGGGGTGATCGCACGAAAGCCCCATCCCGCCAACCCCAACAGCTCCGCACCACGCTAAACCATCATCCCATGTTACAATCGGGACCGCTGGCAGGACTGATCTTGTTGCCCTTGGGTGCCAATCTAGCGCTGGGCACCTTAATGGCTCTGCATTTTGGCTATCCAATCGGTCCCCGTGCATTGATTGGAGACGTCGTATTCGTCCTGCTGGGTGTGGCTCCCCTCGGTTTTCTTTTTGGTTATCACGTGAGAAACTTCAGACGTCGCCCGTGGTACTTGCGACCGATGCGGCAACCCGATCGGTCTCACAGTACGCTCGACACAAGACGTGACCGAGTCTGAGCGCGAGATGACCAGATCCTTTCTCTAATCGAGAGGGCCGACGCACGGCACCGGATTTTCGTCAACTCAACCCGAATCACGGGATATCTGTAGTGTTATGCGTTTGTTCAAGCCGAACATGCACTGTCCTGGTGCGAATGGCATTCGTCGAGTCTCCAGAATCAAAAGCATCTCGGGGAGCACCCTTTCCACCATTTACGTGACCCATGAGAAACCCCGGGGTACATTGATAGTATGTACAGAGCCTAGCAACCAATTTGGTGAGGACAAGACGGTGGAGCAACGCTGACGATAGCGGGTTTTCGACATACCAC
>JAKAAS010000042.1 GCA_021802225.1 Bacillota bacterium | reverse complement strand
GCCTATGGCATCTTCATGGCCACGCATCTGGCAGTGTTCCGCTGGCTCGCAGTGTTTGGGTTCTTTATGCACATCTTCAATCTGATCCCGGTCGTCCCGCTCGATGGCGGGCGCACAGTAGCCTTTCTAGGATGGAAGGCATGGGGCCCCGGGTTAGTTGGCTTGGTCGTCCTGCTCTTTTTCAACCCACTGACCGGATCCCTCAGCATTGACCCCATTACTCTGATCATTATGGCCTTTATCATTTGGAATTTCGTCGGCCGGGTCAGGCACCCAATGCCCGCCGCGTATACCGCCATCCCCCTTAGGCGCCAGTGGGGATACGGACTGCTTTGGGCGGGGTTGATGGCCGTGTCGATAGTCGGCTATCTAGGCGCAGGCTCTCCCGTATGGCGATAAGATGGTCAGCCTCAAGGCTTGTCCACAGCGTGCTGTTCGCGTTTCCAGGTGTCCATGCCGCCTTTCAGGTGATGGACGCTGGTGAATCCCATGCCAATCAGTTCCCATGCGGCAGCTTGGCTCCTATGTCCCGTCTTGCAGATGAGGACAACGGGGGCGTTGCGGTCGAGCCCGGACAGCTGGCTCGCGGTGGTTCCCAAAGGTGCAGGCTGCGCACCTTTTACGTGCCCGCTGTGATATTCCCCCGGTGTCCGGACGTCAACGAGCACCGCCTCGTGCTCCTGTATGAAGAGCTCAAGCTCCGCAGGTGTCAGGTCCACCAGTTGTTTCGGATGCCGAAACAAGTTCAAAAAATTCAATGCTCTGCGGCGGTTGCTCCTTAACCCAGAAACCGCCTGCCCCCCCTTTTCAACAATTTTGCTTTAGATGGCGCTGCCATTCCTCGTGCAGTCACGTCCCGCTCTGAGATTTGACCTAGCGGAACCTTCCCGGTCGGCCTGTCATCTTGACATGGCCTATCACAGACACTTAAGGAAAGGTACTTATACATAGCTTCCCCCATCACAGACCAAACACTTAGCGTGGAGCGGCAACGCGACGGCTTGTCCAGCAAATCCTGAGAGGATAGACTTTCAGCACGAGCCACGGCTTTGGCCGGAATTCGCTCGTGTTGTCCAGCTTGTCGCGACCTAGGTGCTCTGACGCTGGGCGCCGCCAGCTCCCAGTTCTTGGGATTTGGCGATTACCGCCTGCAGGTCCTCCCACGCCCCGACCTTCCAACTGGGATTGCGCAATAGGGCGGCCGGATGGAAAGTGGCTCGAAACCAGACACCCCCACGCTCATACCACTGGCCGCGCGCCTGCGACACGCGGGAGATTCCCAAAAGGGTCTGAACGGCCGTCGCCCCCAGCAACACGACAATATTTGGGGATAAAATGCGCAGCTGCGCAGACAGGTTGGGCCAGCAGGCCTTGCGCTCATCCAGTGTGGGCGTACGGTTGTTCGGAGGGCGGCACTTGACCACATTCACAATGTATACCCCGTGAAATCGGTCCAGCCCCCCGGCGGCCAGCATTTTATCCAATAGTTGGCCTGCCCGCCCTACAAATGGCCTCAGCAGGCGGTCCTCTTCCTGCCCGGGCCCTTCCCCAACAAAGACTATGCGGGCGGTTGGGTCTCCTTCCCCAAACACGACCCCGTGGGCCTGGTCCCGCAGGCCACAGCGGTGGCACTGCTCGACTTGTCTTCGCAGCGCCTCAAGAGCTGCAGCCTGGTCTACAACCTGCTCAGCCATATCGTCTCCTTTTCTGGACAGCCGTCAGCCCAGCGGCTCCCAGCAGGAATCCCCCTGCCGCATCCCAAGGCCAGTGGCCTCCCGTAGCCACCACCGCGAATGCGGCAACCGCTACGAGAGCAGCGAACGCGAAGTTTTTCAGCAGGAGACCGTAGGCATAGGTGATGCGAAACACATGGCCGCTGGGGAACGTTCCCCTGAGAAATCCCACCGATGCATGTCGCACCGCCGGCGCATGGCTCCACAGCGCCAGCCATGCGAACACCGTCGAGGGATCGATATTGGTCCACGCAATCATCTGCGCATAAGGTGAGCCCGGCACGACATTAGCAGGAAAGGGTGTGGCAACGAAGTGCTTGACCAGCAATTCCACCACACTGCCCCCCACAAAAATCCAAAAGATGCTCCACCGTCTCGGCCTGCGGCCTAACCGCCCGCTGGCAAAATACAAGACCACAAGCGTTGTCAGCGGCAAGCCGCCCACGACCCAAATCAGTTGGATCACCGGCCACTGGCGGCCCACAGGCTCCAAAATACGGCTCAGGTCCGTATTAAACTCCATCACCGGCACCGTTGGCGCCACGATTGCAGCGATCACGAAACCCGTCAGCCATACCCCAAGCAATTTACGCATACCTCTATAGTACTCAATTATCAGCGGTCTGGGGTGACGTCATGGGATCTCGGCATGATTCTGGTGCCCTGCGGCAGGCAATTTAGAAGCGGATTTGGCCTTGTCCGCGGCCAATCCACTTCCATGTGGTCAAAGCTTCCATCCCCATAGGGCCCCGGGCATGCAGTTTTTGGGTCGAAATCCCCACTTCGCCTCCGAATCCGAATTGGTAGCCATCCGTAAAGCGCGTCGATGCATTGATATATACTACGGCAGCATCCACCCTTTTGAGAAATCGCTCTCCTTGCGCGTAATCATTGGTCACGATAGTTTCCGAGTGTTTGGTGCCGTAGCGGTCAATGTGGGCTATCGCTTCATCCATGCTGGACACGATGCGCACCGCAAGATCCAGACTCAAGTATTCCGTAGCGTAATCCTCCTCGGTGGCGGGAACCGCCTGGGGGAGAAATGGCAAAGATGGCCCGTCAGCATGCAGGCGCACACGATCTTCGCCCATGGCAGTAGCCAATTGGGGCAAGAACGTTGGGGCTACATCCTGGTGCACCAAAACGGTCTCCGCCGCATTGCAGACGCCCGGGCTCGATACTTTGGCATTTCTCACAATAGCTATGGCCATTTCCAAGTCAGCCTGACGGTCAATATACACGTGACAGTTCCCCAAACCGGTTTCAATGACGGGCACGGTGGCTCCCTTCACCACCCTCTGAATCAGGCCGGCCCCTCCCCGCGGAATGAGCAGGTCGAGCCCTGGCAGATGCATCAGCGCGTCGACATATTTCCGTCCGGATCCTCAATGTGCTGGACGAGGTCCACAGAAAACCCCGCCGCTGCCAGCGCTTGCTGCCAGCACGAGACCACCACGGCCACCGAGGCCACCGCCTCGTGCCCGCCACGCAGGATCATCGCGTTTCCGGCCTTCAGGGCGAGCGCCACCGCCTCAATCGCCACCCCGGGACGGCTCTCAAAAATCAGGCCAATCACACCCAATGGCACCCGCACCGCCTCAATGGCCAACCCATTGGGAAGAACTTTTTGCCCCAGTCCTGATCCCAGCGGGTCCGGCTGGGCAGACACCACCTGCAACCCCTCCAAAAGGCGGCCCAAGGTTTTGCTGTCCACGGTCAGCCGCTGACTCAGAGCGGGCGGCAGATCTTGGGCGCGCGCCGTGTCCTCCGCGTTCGCTGCCAGGATCTCATCCTGACGGGTGCGCACAATCTGTCCCATAAGGTCGAGCACATGATTGCGCTCCCACGACGTTGATAGAGCGTAAACCTTCTGCGCTGTCTGCGCGCGCTTCAGCATGTTGGTGAGCATCGTCATTCCCTCCCCGAATTTCATCATAGCGGCCTGTCAATCCCGTCTCAGATTTCAGGCTGGCTGAGAAAATAGGTGGCCCGCAAGGGCTCCCCCTGAAGCAAATGTTGAAGCACCCCCAGCGTCTGGCTGTCGGCAAGAACTGTGGGGATTCCGCTCTTCTGAGCCAGCGCAGCGGCCTGCAGTTTGGTATGCATCCCGCCAGTCCCCCACGGTCCTCGCGCTCCGGAATTGTGCGCCAGCATTTCCTGAGTCACCCACCGCACCCTGCTGATATGCTCTGCATGAGGCGCCGTACGGGGGTCCTCCGTATATAGCCCGTCCACATCGGAGAGTAGGATCAAAAGGTCAGCCTGGACCAGCTCCGCCACCCGCGCGGCCAGAGTGTCGTTGTCTCCGATGCGGATTTCTTCATGCGCTACGGTGTCATTTTCATTTACCACCGGCAATGCTCCCCATTCCAGAAGGCGCTTAATGGTATTCGACGAATTTCCCCTCCGCTCCTCATGTTCGAGGTCCGCCCGGGTCAAGAGAATTTGGGCGACAGCGATGTCCGGCAGATGGCGCTGGTACGCTTGCATCAGCCGGGCCTGACCAATAGCCGCCAGTGCCTGCTTCTCGATAAGATCATGGGGGTGCCGGCCGGTCCGGCCAATCCCCGCGCCCACTGCTCCAGATGAGACGACAATCAGTTCATAGCCGTTTTGGCATGCCCACGCCATCTGCCCGGCGAGATGCTGCACCCGGTCATCCATCAGCAAGCCGTCATCTCCGCAGATGCTTGATGTGCCGATTTTTACCACGACGCGCACTGGACATCCTCCTAGAAGAAAATAAAAAAATCCGCCCTCATGAGGACGGAAGATTCCGCGGTACCACCTCGGTTGCCGTAAAACGGCCCCTTGTCTCCCGGATAACGGCCGGACCGTCCTGCTCATCGCAGAATTGCTCCGAAGTGGGCAGCACCCCCTCTTAACACCAGCTTTCACACCATCTGGCTCGCTTAGGATAAGAGCTTGGGTCCTTGGCTTCATCATTGCGGCACTGGCGCCCGGAGTCTTTCTCACAATGGAAAGCTGAAATCCTCCTGCACCTAATCGATTGGCGACTCTCCCTGGCTAAAGCCGGGACTTCTCGGTTGATAGCGGCGGTGTGTTCTCCATCCGCTCCCTCAAGGCTCCGTCCGAACGTATGACGTGGAACGGCGGTTTTCGGCCTTCCATAAAAATATTCTACCACAAAAGACGTCATAATCTAGGGTCAGCGGCCTGCATTCCTCTAGATCAGCCAAGGGGTTTTTTCAGCGCCATTTTGACAATTGCCTTCATGACAATGATCCGCCTGGGTCATTGTCATGCCGCACGGGCCCCAAATATTCGACAGTGCCGAATCGGCTTCCTTTGAAAGCACTGCCTGCGGGCTAGGTAACGCCGCCGCATCTTAAAAACCAACTCCGCCCCTTGCCGGGCAAGAAATACCGTGTAAAAACCTGTAGTGTGCAAAAACGCGAAATGTCCTATGATAGAGGCGGGTTGAGGCAAGAAGCCACATATTAAGCCTTGGGGAAAAATTTGGCTGTGCGCGCCGGCGAAAGAACAAGAACCGCGGTATCTCAGGGTGGCCAAAATCCGGAAGGGGATATTATGTTTGAGCGCGAAGGGCCGCTGAAATTATTATCAGGCAGCGCAAACCACCCTCTCTCCGAAAAAATCGGGGAGTATTTGGGCATCCCCATCGGAAACGCGGATGTGGGCAAGTTCTCCAACGGAGAAATACGGATCCGCATTCTCGACAATGTGAGAGGGTGCGATGTATTTATTTTGCAGCCCACTTCATCTCCGGTCAATGACAACATCATGGAGTTGCTGTTGATGATTGACGCCGCGCGCCGCGCCTCGGCCAGACGCGTGACCGCGGTGGTGCCCTTTTATGGCTATAGCCGGCAGGACCGCAAAGAACGCGGGCGGGAACCCATTTCCGCTAAACTCGTCGCGAACCTGATCATGTCAGCAGGCGCGGAGCGCGTATTGACCATTGACCTGCATACGCCGCAATTGCAGGGTTTTTTCGACATTCCCGTTGATAATCTACAGAGCGCCGGGATTCTGGCTGCGGCCATTCGCGACAAACAACTGGACCAATTGATGATATTTTCTCCCGATGCCAGGGGAGTTCACCGAGCCCGGCACATGGCCAAGCTGCTGTCAGCGCCTCTGGGGTTTATTGATAAGCGGCAGCCGGAACCAGGGATGCCAGAGGTAGTCAATGTCATCGGCAATGTTCGAGGGAAAAGCGTCGTGATTTTGGACGACCTCATTGATACCGGCGCGACCGTAGCCCGAGCCGTCCAGTCAATTCGCAGTCTTGGGGCCCATGGCATCTATGCGGCCGCCACCCATCCGGTATTCTCTGGGGAAGCAGCTGGGAATCTTTCAGACCTGGCCCTGCAGGCGATTATCGTGACAGACACAATCCCTGTGCCGGCCGCTCCCGAGCGAACCCAGTTGATCTCTGTTGCCCCATTGCTGGCCGAGGCGATTATGCGGATCCATGAAAACCTATCCGTGTCGCGGCTTTTCGAGTGACCCGGCCTGGCTAGCCTAGGGAGAGACTGACAGGCCATTTTGGCGCCGGTTGTTCAATAGCAGGCTCAGAAAAACCAGGTATGATACTCCCACATCCAGCACTGATAATCCTCCATGGGCCTGTAACGACGCATCGTAAAAGCCGTGGAAGATTGCGGCCAAAAGAAACGCCCCAACCGCCAGATGCCAGTCATGATATCCTCTCTTCGCCACCACTCCCAGCCCGTAGGCGACAATGCCCGCCCACACGGCGTGCAAAAATGGTGTATACAGCGCCCGCGTCAAGGCGGTGATCGTTCCTAAACCGACACTGCGGTGCAGTACGTCAAACGAGATGCCGTGCTGCACGTATGAAATATTTTCTACAGCCGAAAACCCGAGGCCGGAACTGATTCCAATCATCATATAGACTAAAGGGTTCCAGACCTTGTTCTTGACCCGGTTGACCGTAAAGATGATGAGTACGAAGATTTGTTTGGCAAATTCCTCCGTGAGCCCAATGAACAGCACATAAGCCGGGGCCGAAATCAGCAGGTAGCGGGAGTTGAGGAGCAGGTTGGCTCCGTGATCTATCCAAAATGACTCAACGGCCAAAGCAAAGAGCACTCCGATAATTCCCGTAAAAATGTATGCGGCAATATCCATCACCACGGACCGCAGTGGCATCTGCATCTGGGCCGCCATCAATGGCTGAAAAATAAAAAACCAGAACAAGGAAAAGTACACCATCATTCCATCCACGACATTCAGGTTCAAGTCTCCAAGCAAAATAGGCACCGTCGCGAAAATCAACAGGCCCAGAAACAGGCGGGACTTGACAATAGTCACGATATAGAGCAGCGGATTGCGGGGCAGCCGGCGGTAGGCGATGGAAAACAATCCGCCCCGCTGGCCCCGGCAGGCATCACACAGCACCCCATCTACTGGGTCGCCACATTGGGCGCACCGATTCATTCCCGGCGGTAAATTCACCACATCATCTCCCTGTGCACGCTCTCAGCGGTGAAACCCCGGGGCACAAAGCCGGAGGTCAGCGGCCCTCCCCCCTTGGCCCGGATACCGTCTGTCTAAATCTAGGAATACTGCGGCTCGCGCCATTTGTGAGTTCCTATTCACAAAGCGTGTGGCTGCGCCACGCCTCGTCAACCTTATCATTCCATTCTTTCCATTCTGCTGGCGGGGTCAAGCCATCGAGAACCCATGCGGCATACCATAAAGCGGCACGCAATTCCTGTTCAGGCACCCCCATGCTTTTTGCTGCTGCCGAAATGTCTGGGCTGCGCTCGAGAGTGTTCAGCAGCTCGGACACCGACCGGGATGAACGGCGGCCGTAAGGATGGCCATCGGCCTGCCCGCTGCTGTGGCCGATCTCCTTAAATATCACCCATAAGGGAAATCGCGGGTGAGTTCGCGTTCCTATCCAGTAGTCGAGTCTCAGTTCACTCTCAGCCATCAGTTCCCTTCCTCCCATTATTATAACGATTCTCGGCGCGCACAAAACCGCTCAAGTGCCGCGCCAGGTCTGTACGCTCTGTTGTGAAAGCTGTGATCTGCATTATAGAGAATTTTCCCTGGTCGATGTCCCCGGTGCCTTTCTGCAGGCGGTAGCGCCTTATTGCCATCCTGTCAGACGCAAATACGCTGCCGGCTCCCGTAAAACCAGAGCCCGCAGCGTATTGTCCTGCGTCAGCTGAGGCGGCTGGCAATCTCGCCCAGCCACTCAATGTCCACTAAGTCGAGACCGTCTTCCCGCGGCGACTGGCAGTCGAGAACCGCACGCAAGTGCCCGCGGTGAATAATGGGCAGAGCGGCCTCACAGCGGGTTTCGGCGATAGCCGGAATGTACCCGGGAAAATATTTCACCGCTCCGGCAATCTGCACGCTGCGCTCTTGGGCGCAGGATCCGATAATGCCCTGCCCCCACGGAATTACGACCGGGGCCGTGTCCCCGCTGAATGGCCCTAACGTTAAATCCTGCCCCGGATGGGCGGCCCGGTAGAATCCGAGCCAAGTCCACTCAGGCCACCAATGTCTTAGCAAGGCCACGACATTAGCCATAACCGCCACGTCATCAGCGCCCTGTTTCAGCCAACCGTCAATCCGCTCCAAGTTTTCCTGATGGTCCGTGCCTCTCATTGCCGGCTCCTCATCTAGAATGTGATCACCACATCTGAATCCAATGCCATCTCATTGACTGCGGTGCCCCCCCACCACCCCTTCTGTCGCAATGAGGTCGTCCAGTGTGCAGTCATTCAAGTCCAGGCTCGGCGCGCATACAAAAAATTTCACACCGGCCTCCCGCGCCTGGTCCACAAAGAACTGGAGCCGCGCCCCGTCTCCCCCTTCCTTCACCGTTAACGACTCTGCCACGCCCTTTTTCAAAAGAGCTGTGGCGCGGATGGTGAAAACCATCGCAACCTCATGGTCCATGAGAGCAGCGGTCGTTGCCAGGAAAAACGGCGAGGCGGCACGGTAAGCCACTTCAGGACCCGTGGTCAAAATATACAGGTACTTTTTCACGTCAGGCGACATGGTTGGCCCTCCCTCATCATTATTTGGACCGCCGGATAAAAAACCGGTAGACTTCACCTTCCTGTTCGGCTGACAGCAGTTCGTGACCCGTAGACCGCGACCATGCCTTAAAATCCGCCATGGACCCGGGATCCGTTGATAAGATTTCCACAACCTGCCCAACATCCACGCTGGTGATGCCCTTTTTGGCCCGAATCACTGGCATTGGGCATTTGAGTCCCGACGCATCGACTTTCAAATCTGCTTCAATAGGGGTTCCTGCAATATCACTCACGACGAATCCTCCTGTCTATATTCTATTGCGCGCACAAA
>JAKAAS010000041.1 GCA_021802225.1 Bacillota bacterium | reverse complement strand
GAAAGGGATTCTGAGCCGAATGGGAATTGGGCACCACTTCAATCCAAGTCTGGCCGGGAACAAAGCGCGCCGGCTGGCCATTGCTCAAATAATACTGGGTCGGTTGGCCCGATCCGGCATTTTTCCATGTGCCCTGCTCGATCTTGTTGCCCAAAATCAGAGTGGCGCGGCCGCTGCCGTGTGTCTGGATTTGAATCCAGCCCGTGCCTGCCGGGTCCGGCAAGTATTCCTCTTTGGTGTACTGAATCACAATATTGGACGCTACCACCGGCTTGCCGCTGTTCAGTCCCATCACCTGCGTATATTGGTTGCCGGAACACTCCGGACAGGAAACCCACCGGGTCCATCCGCGCGCCGCCTTGTCCCAGCGCCACTGTTCCACGGTGTTATGGGTATTCCACGTCATGGTGATGGTCTGGTCCTGGGGAGCAGCAGTTCCCGCTGGAGCGCCGAACAGCCAGTGGGGCGAAATCTTGGGGTTGCCCCAGTGGTCCTGAGCCATCAGAGCCGCCTGCGGGATGCGGACAAACAAATTGTGCGGCGCCGGCCGCGACGGCGACCGGTATCCCAAGCCGTAGGCATTGGCATCTACGTCCAGATTGTGGATGTGGTCCTGCTGAATGCTGACATACCCCGGATTAGAGGCTCCCGCATGCACATAAGCCGCTCCCGGCCAGCCGTGCACCCAGCTGACAAAATAGGGACGGGCGGAACGCACGGGCCCGACTTTATCCGGCTCATTGCCGTAATAAAGCAGCAGGTACCGGGAATAATAGAAGAATTCGGTATACGCTTCATACACAACGTCGGCTGACTCCAGCCCATACTGCGGTCGGCCGTACTGGCTATTTTCCACCATGATCGCCACCAGCGGGCCGTGATAGCGGCTAGACAGCCCCGTCAGGGGATCCGCATTCTTCGCCAGAGCTGTCTTCGCCGCCTGCGGCGACGCCTCCTGTGTGGGGAGCTTGGGGTGCGCGGGGGCCGCCCCTTTATTGGTTCCGCACCCCGCCAGCACGGTGGCGGCGCCCATAACCAGAGCCGCCAATCCTAAAACTTTCGCCATCAGGTCATCCTCCATATCCAAAGTGCGCGTCCAACAGAATTTACCGCAAATCTTTTTCGGCCTTAGCCGTGACACCAGGAGCGCATCGCCGCTCCCCCTTCCATGATACACTAAGGTTATTCAAGGAAATCGGGATCACGCGGTTTCCCCACAGGGAGGTCATCCATGGACGACGTCATTGTCATCGGCGCCGGACCCGCCGGCTCCACGGCGGCACGGCTTCTGGCCCGTCAGGGATTCCATGTCCGCGTTCTCGAACAGTCTCAGTTCCCGCGCACCAAGCCGTGCGGCGGGGCCATTACGTCCCGGGCGCTTCCCCTGCTCCCCCCGGAATTTTCGGGACAGGTGCGGTCTGCCCCCACCCAGTGGACATTTCGCGGGCGCAAGGGCTCCCGCACCATCACGACGGCCAGCCCCTACTGCTATACCGTGGAGAGGCGATCCTTTGACTTGTGGCTGGCAGAGCAGGCCCAGGAGGCGGGAGCGGCCGTCTCCTTCCAGCAAAAGGTGGTCTCCCTGTCTTTCGACAATGCCGTCTACACTGCCGCAACCCAGTCCGGGGAGCGCTTTCAGGCGCGGTGGCTCATCGGCGCCGACGGCGCCAAAGGAGTAACCAGCCGCCTGGTGGGTATTCCCCGGGCCCGCAACGGCGCCGCGGTGGAGACAGAAATTGCCGTTTCGCCCGAGCGCTTCGCCCAGTGGCAGGACCGTGTGGAGATCGACGTCACGCGCTACCCTTGGGGCTATGCCTGGGTGATTCCCAAAGGCGGCGCGCTCAATATTGGCGTCGGCTCGTTCAAAGCGGGGAAACTTCCTCCCCTGAAAGATCTGATGGCGGCCTATCTCCACCAGGTCCTGCCGGACTATTCCGCCCCCTTGGACATCCTAGCCCACCCCCTGCCCTACCGGACGCGCTATGCGCCTTTAGCGGCAGATCATGCGCTGCTCATTGGAGACGCGGCGGGACTGATGGACAGTTTTTCTGCCGAAGGCATCTATTCGGCCCTGTACAGCGCCCACGTCGCCGCGGAATCAGTAGGCCTGGCGCTGACCGGCAAGACCCAGGGCGTGCTCGGCTATGCTTCTGCCATTCGTGAGCGTTTCTGGACCCAGCTCAAACCCGCGGTCAAAATGTCTCGCCTCTTCTATCCCTTGGCGGGATTTTGGGCCGACTGGTTCGTAGGGCACACTGACCTCTTGGAGGAGTATTTACAGGTCACACAGGGCCTGTCGTCCTATGACGTTCTCCTGAGAAAAACAGAATCCGCACTCGCCCGCCAACTGCGCCTGCGCCCTTTAGCCCGTTAAGGCGCCGAGCCAGGCCGCGTTCCCGTTCTGTCTCCCAGCCTGGTCGCGGGCCATGTCTGCATGATAGAGGCGGTCTCGGGGATCTGTCACCCACTTTTCCAAGGCTCCAGCCATTCCCATAGTGTCCCCGGCACCGACCGTGACTCCCCACGGCTTGCTGCCGGTGCCGCTGTCTTTCACCATGATCACCGGAAGTCCGCACCTAGCGGCCAGTTCCCCGTCCCACCCCGCGCCATCCAGAGACTGCGGGGCCACAAAGATATCGGCCGCTCTCAGCCACGTTTCGGGATATTGCACCCATCCCGGCACAGTCGCCTCCACGCCCAGTGAGCGGGCCAGCCGCAACACGGAGATTCTCGACGGCCCGTCTCCCAGAAGCAGCAGACGCAAGGGGACCCCGCACTGGTCCTGGGCGACTTTTACGGCGTTGACCAGCACTTCCCCGCTTTTGAGCGCGTCAAGGGACCCCATCGCCGCGATTAACGGGCGGCTTGGATCCTTCAGTCCCGGAGGCGGGGGAGTTTCGGACTGCAAGGGGGGACATGGCAGCGGCACAGCCACGGTGTGGGTGCGGGGCACCCCGTAGCATAAAGTCAAATCTTCCCGCACCTTGTCTGACACCGTGACGATCCGGCCGAGACGGGGGTAGAGACTGCCAATGCGCTCCCGGAGCGCTCCTGCGCCATCTTTCCGCGCGGCGAGATAGGGGGTGAGGGGAATGTGCGCGACCAGCACCGCCCGCGCGGCCATGTTCTGCTTTCCCGAAGCCACCACCGCTTTGAACTCCATGTCGAGATCCTGGTCCAGAATAATGCGGTCATAAAATCCGTAAAGACGTTTGAAGAGGCTGCCCACATGTTTGCCAAAGCTGAGCCGCGCATTCACGGGGATATCCAGAATATCCGTGCCCGGAGTGAAAACATAAGGATAGTCCGTACGCGCCAGCGGCAAAATGTCTACCTCGTGCCCTGCTTGCTGCAAAAGAGGGCACACCCACGAAGCCAGCACCGTGCCCTCCCCGCCGGACAGCGAAGGGAGCACCCACAGCAGGCGCATTACAGCCCGCGCTCCTTGTTGCGAAAGTATTCCCACGTGGCCTGCAGTCCGCTGGCCAGGGAAGTTTCCGGCTCAAATCCCCAGGCCCGGGCTTTCTGCCGCGACAACACACTGTCAGTGATGTCCCCCGGCCTCTCTGGAGCAGAGCGGTAGCCGTCATAGGGTGCCCCCGCCGCCTTCGCCAGGGCCGTGAACAAGTCGCGCACGGAGGTGCGGCTCTGGGTGCTGATGTTGTACAGTCCGGCGGGTCCGGGATTATCCAACCGGTGCAGGAATGCGCGGGCCACGTCGCCCACATAGACAAAATCACGGGTTTGCCGGCCATCCCCGTGAATTTCCGGGACTTCCCCCAAAGCCAGCGCCTCGCAGAAAACCGCCACCACCCCGCCTTCTCCCTGGGTCCGCTGGCGCGGTCCGTACACATTGGCCAGGCGGAGCACCACCCACGCCATCTTGTGCATTTGCGCAAAATGGCGCACATACTGTTCCGCCGTATATTTCGACCAGCCATAAAAACCAATCGGAAGGGCAGGGCCGTCTTCTTGCAGGGGCAGCTCGCTCACGTTGCCGTAGACGGCGGCCGAGGAAGCCGTTCGGAATTGGGCAGCCCCGAGACGCTCCGCGGTCAGCAGCATGCGCAGTGTGCCTTCAAGATTCAGCTTCAGATCTGTCAGCGGGTCGGCCTCTGCGGCGGGGACGCTAATCTGCGCGGCCAGGTGGATCACCGCATCGACTGGCCCGACCTGGGCCGTCCAGGCGTCTGGCTCCAGCACATCCCCATAGACAAACCGAACTCCTGCCGGGACATTTTCACGGGTGCCGTGGCTCAGATTGTCGACGACCACCACCTCATGGCCCAGAGCCAGGGCCTGAACATTGATATGGGAGCCAATAAACCCCGCCCCCCCGCTCACTAATATCTTCACGCCATCCTCTCCTCTAGTGGTGCTGGTTGGCGCACCCCCTTAGCGGGCGATGCGCTGGTAGAGCTTGTCATATTGCCGGGCAATGGTGTCCCAGTTGAAGTCTTCGGCGCGGGCACGGCCCCTCGCCGCCATTTTCTGGGCGAGAGCCGGAGTGTCCAGCACTTTATTGATGGTTTGCACCCAGGCGTCCACATTCACGGGCGGCACCAAGAGTCCCGAGTCCCCCACCACTTCCGAGACGGCCGGGGTATCCCCGGCCACGACCGGGATACCCACGGCCAGCGCCTGGGCCGGAGGCAGTCCAAATCCCTCATACGTGGAGGGAAACACAAACAGGTCCGCCGTCTGGTACAGCGCCACCACTTCATGGCGGGTGAGATAGGGTGTCGCGAGCACACGGTCTTCGAGACCCAGCTCGGCCACTTGGCGCCCCACCCCCGAATTATTCTGGGCACCCACCAGCACCAATTCCCCTGCGGGCCGGCGCGCGAACACTTCCCGGCATGCCTTGAGAAGGGTCGGGACATTCTTGCGCGCATCATATCCCCCCACGTAAAGCAGCCGGGGCCGCCGGACCAACCGGTAGCGGGACGCCAGGCGCTCCATCTCCTCTACCGCCACGGGCTGGAAAAACTCCGGGTGCACCCCGTTGGGAATGACGGTGACGTGCCGGCTGAGCTGCGGGAACAAATCCGCAATGTCGTCAGCGGTGGCATGGGAGATCGCCACGATCTTGCTGGCGTGGGGCAGATATTTGCGGATCTGGCCGAAATATATGCGCTCCCGCAGCCGTGCGTGATAGGATTGCAGACGGTACGGGATAAAGTCATGCACCGTGACCACCGTCGGTATGGAAAGTGTCAGGGGAGGGTACATCATGTACGGGATGTGCAGCAGGGAAACATCCGCCGGCGTCTTCAGAATGCCGATGTTTTCCCACCACCACTTTTGCCACAGCGCGCGTTTAGGACGGGTCTCGAGCCCTAGACACGGCTGGTCCGGAAGCAGGGCCTGCCCGCTCCGCCCCATGCCCACCACTCCCGTGCCCAGGCGGCTCAGGCCCCAAACAAGTCCTTCCACATATTCTTCGGTGCCCGTCCCGCACTGCTCTATAATGGACACATCCATCGCAATCTTCATCCGGTCGCAAAAATTCCCCTCTACTCGTCGTTTGCGCTATCATACCGCATCGCGGCCCCGGTGGGTACCATGCCGACCACCGCCAGCGCCTCGCGCACAATGCGGGTCATGCGCTCCTCAAACACCGCGGGCCGGAACTGCTCCGTGTGCCGCCGGATCTCCTCGCCATTCCAGGCAATGGCCTCGGCCCGCTGGATAGCCTCTATCAGGGACGGGGTTTCCTGCCGGTCAAAGAGCACCCCTGTCTGACCGTCACGCACGGTGTCGAGCACTCCCCCCCGGCCATAGGCTATCACGGGCCGGCCCGCCGCCTGCATTTCGACAGGAACAATGCCGAAGTCCTCTTCTCCCGGGAAGATGAGCGCCTTGGCCCCCGCCATCAGAGAAGCCGCTGCCTGGTCATTGACCGGCCCCGCAAACTCCACATGGCGTCCTGCCAGTCGGGCCAGACGGGATTTTTCCGGCCCATCCCCGGCCACGACCAGTTTGATTCCCAGCTCATTGGCGGCTGCCACCGCCAGATCCACCCGCTTGTAGGACACGAGCCGCGACAGGACAAGATAATAGGAACCGGGCTTGTCCTGGGGATGGAAGCGGTCAATGTCGACGGGGGGGAAGACCACCGTGGACGGACGCCGGTAATGCTTCCAGATGCGCCTTGCCACGGTGGTGGAATTGGCCACCAAAACGTCGGCCCGGTCGGCTGACAGCCTGTCCCACATCCGGACGTAGTGAAATACCGGGCCCATCAGCCTGCGGGTGAGACCCTTGGCTTCCCGGTTCCGGTACTCGTGGTACAAATCCCAGGCATAGCGCATCGGGGTATGAATATAGGAGACATGCACGGTCTCGGCCCGGGTCAACACCCCTTTGGCCAGGGCAGCGGAGGACGAAATCACCAGGTCATAGTCGGAGAGGTCGAACTGCTCGAATCCGTAGATCATAAATAGCAGATAGCGGTTGTACCAGCGCACCGCGTTGGGCAGTTTCTGCACGAAGGTGGGATATATCGTCCGCTGCTGCAAATACGGCGACAGGCGGGAGCGGTCAACGACCCCGGTGAAAATCGGCGCGTCCGGGTACATGCGGGCGAGAGCCTCCAGCACCCGCTCCGCCCCTCCCATCGTCACAAGCCAGTCATGCACGAGAGCGACTTTCATCGATTAAGCCTTTCTGTATCTGTCCCAGGCTGCGCTGACCAGCGCCAGGGCAAGAAGCAGGGGCAGGACAACCCCTTGGTCGATGAGAAAATCCACCCAGTTGTGGATGACAAAAGCGGTCAGGGTGCCGAAAGAGCCGACCAGCACAGCGTACCAGTAAGCGGGCAGCTTGGCTGCCTGCTCCCGCACCAGCCGCACCGCCGATGCCAGCCAGGTCCACTCCAGCCACAATCCGGCGATGATGCCGCCAATGCCCAAATCCGCTCCCCATTCCAGGTACAGATCGTGGGCCATGGGCGGGATCCCGGCCAGGCCTTTAGGCGGGTGGTGCTGGATAAAGAGGTGGAAGTTGCCGAGCCCCACCCCCAAGAGAGGATGCTGGCGTATGGCGGAAATGGCCGACTTCCAGATCAGAAGCCGCTGGTCGGTGTCAAAGTGGCCCGAGGGATTGATGATCGCGGTCACGGTTGTCTTAAGGCGCTCCAGAGTGTTCTTGTGGGCTCCCACGTACAGTGAGGTATGGCTCAGGTCGACCTTGCCCAAGAAAAACACCAGCACGAACATGGCGACCGGAATGAGAATGCTGTACGCCGCAAATGGCTTCACCTGTCCCCATCCCCTGGTCACCCCAATCAGGATACCCATAAAGAAGACCGCTCCCGCGTCGGCCACCCAAGAGCCGCGCGAATAGGAAATAACCACCCCCAGGGCAGCAAGGGTCAAGGCGATTTTCAGCCATCCTTTTCTTAGAGTCGCCGGCCCCAGCACCACCAGCGCCGCCAGCATGGGAAAAGTCTGGTCGCCGAATCCGCCGAAAACATTGGGCTGCCCAAAGAATCCCGTGGCGCGGACATGATGCACATCGACGATATTATAGACGGGCCCTAATTGCAGCATGAACTGGTACAGGCCGTAAAGGGTGACGGCGCCCACCACTGCAAACAGCGCCCCCAGGTACCAATTCCAGATGGCCTCGTCGGTGCCGTGTTCCCGGAATACCGCCACCATCACCACAAAAAATTCGATATACTCCAGAATTTTAATCACCGTGCCGAAGTGGCTGATGCTGGTGGCGAGAGACAGCACGGAGAGCACCAGAAGAAACAGCAGGGGCCAGCGGAAAGGCCGTGGAAAAAATGTCCGCGCCAGGCCGGAAACCCCTTCTGCCCAGTGATCTCTAGCCAGTTTGAGAGCCATCACCAACGCCATAAAATCCGCCGCATAGAATTTATGGTGGTGCAGCACCATTCCCAAAGGAAAGGGAGCGGCTAAAATGTAGAGCACGGCGGCGGCTGGCAACGATACCCAGGCCAGCCAGATGTAGCCGGCAAAAAAGAGCACGGCGCCCACAGCGCCAAACCGGATAGCGACCAGTGCGCCTATTCCCGCTAAAGCTAAGGGCTGAATGACCTGCTTGGATAACATAGGATGCTGACTTGACAGTGATTCGGCTTGCATTAATGCTTCCTCCCCCGTCTTATGCGCCGGTTATTGTCCCGCGGCCCGCAGGTACACTGCCCGCGTCTGCTTGGCTGCGCGGCTCCATGTGTAGTTCCCGACATTTTCCCGCCCCCGGGCCGCCCAGACGGCACGCAGGTCAGGGTTTCCCCACAACTGCCCCATATTCTCCGCAATCTCGTCAATGCTCAGAGGGTCCACGATCACCGCCGCATTTTTAGCCACTTCCGCCAGGGCTCCCCGGTTGGAGCAAATGACAGGAGCGCCCCACCCCATCGCCTCCAGCACGGGCAGGCCAAATCCTTCATACAGGCTCGGGTAGACCAAGGCAAGACTGTGCCGGTACAAAGACGCCAGCTCGTTGTCCGACACATACTCCAAAAAACGGACCTGGGACGCAATGCCGAGACGGCTAGGAGCTTCCAGCACAGGCTCGTAGAGCCACCCTTTCCTGCCGGCAATCAGCAGGTCGACAGCCCCTTCCAGATGCTGAGCGCGGACAAGCCGTGCAAAAGCTTCAATGACCCGGGTAAAATTTTTGCGGGGCTCCAACGTGCCCACCGCGACAAAATAGGGACGGGGATTGAGGGGCGCAGACGATGGGACGCCACGGAGAATAACCCCGTGCGGCACCACCGTGATTTTCGCCTCCGGCACCTTCAAAATGTCGTGGAGGTCCCGGGCCGTGGCCTGGCTGGGCACGATGATGTGGCCGGCCGCCCGCACTGAAAGCGCCATCAGGCGTCTTTTAACCAGCGCCTGCGCTGGCGGGAACATATCCGGGTACTTGTACGCCACCAAATCGTGCACCGTGCTGACACTGTTCCGGACGCGTCGCAAAACCGGCACCTGATAGTCGGGGAAATGCACAACATCATAAGGCTTCCCGGACAGCAGGCTCTGAAGCTGCCACTGTTCAAAAAACATGCGGCTGCGGCTGCGTCCGAGCGGCCCGGGCGGGTAGGTCATCCGAGCGCCGCCAATAGTCTGACCTCTGAGAGCAATCGCCTCGACAGTGTCTGCCGCCCCAAATTCCG